>JAISYD010000145.1 GCA_031270145.1 Planctomycetota bacterium | reverse complement strand
ATCGGTTGGCTTGCGGCCAAGCCACCGCGACGTGACATCGTGAAGCTGGCGAAACAGCGGCAAACAAAAATATGGTGGGATCGTCTTTCCGATTGGGATTGTTTTCTGTCGCCCCTCGTACGGTTGGAAATCGCGCGCGGCAATCCGGAAGCGGCCGCGCGGCAGCAAGAAAAAATCAAAGTCTTGCAGGAATTGCCGATTTCTCCGGAAGCGAAAGGGTTGGCCAACTTGCTGGTGGCGCGCAAACTGGTGCCGGAGTCGGCCGAGCCGGATGCGCTGCATTTGGCGTTGGCGGCATTCCACCGGGCGGATTATCTTCTGACGTGGAACCAAACACATTTGGACAACCTTGAACTTCGTTCCCGCATCGCGGAATTGATTAGGGGATGGGGATTGATTCCGGCAAAGGTTATAACACCGGAAAGATTACTGGAGGAACCGATATGAAAAAATCCTATCCCGATATGGACCCGGTGGAGGAAATCCGCGCTATCCGCAAGGATATCATGCGTGAATTCAAAACACTTGACGCTTTATGCGAATACCTGGATGCGAAGCACGTTATAACCCCAGCCTCGAAAGCCAAGACCGGTAAGAAGGCTTCCGGACATCGGAAGCCGGCTAAACGCCTAGTAGTCGGTCAAGGTTGTGGTTGTGGATAAAGGTATTTCAGTTTAATCAAACAGTTTCAATGCTGACTGATTTGCGGAAAGCAAGACTATTGGAACGCCCGCCCTGTGGGAATTGGGGCTCGTCCATAAATAACATGTATAAGTTATTTATGGACGAGCCCCAACCTCCGAAAATCGCGGACGGTCATCCTGGCCGCAATGGTCACCGGCAGGACGGTCGTCGTCTCCACCCGGCGCCCGTTCATCAGCCTGACCAGGATATCCACCGCCTTCTTCCCCATTTCCTGGAAGGGAATTTGCAATGTGGTCAGGGACGGCATGAAATAGGCCGCGCTCGGGATGCCGTCGAAACCGATGATCGAGATGTCCTCGGGCACCCGGTAACCCTTGTTCACCAAGGCGTTGATGGCGCCGATGGCCATGAGATCGTTCTGGGCGAAAATGGCGGTGATTTTGCTCCCCCCATCCAGGGGCAGCTTGTCGATGGCGGCGTATCCGCCTTCGTAAACGAAATTGCCCCGGACCACCCATTTTTTGTCGGGGGCGATGCCGTTCGCGGCGAGCGCCCGCCGGTAGCCGGCCTCGCGATCGATGGAGGTGCTTGAATTGGCGGCGCCGATGATGCTGGCGATGTTGCGGTGTCCGCTCTCGAGGAGAAACTCGCAGGCGAGCCTGCCTCCCGCCACGTTGTCCACCTCCACCGAGACGACGTCGGGCATGACCGGCTTGCCGATGACCACGGTGCTGATTCCGCCCGAACTGAAAAACCGGCATTCGTCGGCGCCCCTGATAATGCCGCCGCCGGCCATGACTAGGCCGTCGACCCGTTTTTCGCGCATCAATTCCAGGTACTGGCGGATGCGGCTGCGGGAACGCTGGGTGTCGGCGAGGATGAGGGAGAAGCCCGCCTTCTGGGCGGCGTTTTCCACCCCCCGGACGATGCCCGGATAATATGGGTTGTTTATGTCCTGGATAATCAGTCCGATGGTTTTGGTCCGGTCAACCCGGATGCCCCTCGCCATGGCGTTGGGGATGTAGTTCATTTCCTTGATGACGGTCTTGATGCGCTCGCGGGTCTCGTTGTTGACCGAGTACGGGTCGTTGTTCATTACCCGGGAAACGGTGGTGATCGAAACGTTCGCGGCCCGGGCGACGTCCTTGATGGTCGGCGCTTTCCCCTTTTTGATCGCCATGGCGATCTCCAAGCGCTCCCGCGCCGGAAGCCGCCGCCGGTTCGGGGAGCGAGAAAGAAATCCCCCACCCCCGGCGGGATTTGGCGCCGTCGCGGGCGGTTCGCTCGGCAAGGGGCCGTTGAAATCGTTTTCAGCGGCCGAGAATCCAATTATACCGGTTTTTTCCGGGGCGCATGCGAAATTCATCTTTTCCGGCCGGCCCGGTTACCCGGGCTCCGGAATTCCTGGCGGCTGCCGTGATCTCCTCCGGGTAGAGGATATAGTTGGCTTCCCGGGAGGGTAATGGTTAGGGCTTGTCCAAAAATAACTTATACAAGTTTATACCGCGTCACCAACGTCCTTCTCGTAAATTTTTGCCCAACCACGGGCGAAAATTTACCGCCGCGACTCGGTTCCTTGTCTAAACATGTGTAAGTTATTTATGGACGAGCCCTTACCGCTGGCTTGGACGGCGGCCAAGCCAGCCCGTTCGCGTTACAGCCGGAGAAGGATGCCGGTGGGAAGGGTTATTTCCAGCAGGCGATCGAACAGGAAATACACCGCCAGGACCAGCACGCCGGAAAAGACGAGCGCCCGGGGGAAAATTTTCCAGCCGGCGAGGGTCAGCATGGCCGTCAGGGCGGCAATCATGCTCAGGGAAAAGCCGACCAGTTTCATGCACCCCAGCCCCGCCAGGAAAACGCCGAAGAAAAGCGCCGCCTCCCTGGTGGACAGCCTTTCCTCGATGCGCAGGCTGTCGGCCGCCGCCGCCGCCCTGGGGCGGTTGCCGCCGACAGTGAAAAGTACGAGCGACAGGATCGCGATCAGGATGAGGATGAGGGTCGGGAAGAACTTGGGACCGGGCTCCCCCAGCATCGTCGATTCCGACAACTGGGTGGTGAGATAGCCGGCGACGGCCGTAAAGGCCAACAGTCCGATGGCGATGATTCTGTTGTGCCGCATGGAACTCTCCTTCGCGGATCGCGGATTGGCGCCTGAAAACCCCGGCCGGGAGCGGCGCTATCCTCGCGCCGCCTTCCTTCCGAACAGTTTTCCGAAAAGCTTCCGGTATATGCCGGAGGAGGAAAAGAGCATGAGGAAAGCCAGCAAGATGAATATCGAACTCACCCAACTGGACAGGAGGATGGCCGGGCTGCCGTCGGAGAACATGAGGGCCTTCCGGAAGCTGCTCTCGATGCCGTCGCCGAGGACCACCGCCAGGATGAGCGGGGTGACGGGAAAGCCGTGTTTCTTCATGCCGTAGCTGACAAAGCCGAAGAACCCCATGAGCACGATGTCCATGAAGCTGTTCTTGACCGCGTAGGACCCGACCACCGACAGGACGAGAATTATCGACATCAGGCTGAGCTTCGGGATGTCCATGACCTTGAGAAATAGCCTGACCCCGTGGAACTGGACGAAGAACACCATGATGTAGATGATGAAAATGCTGAGGAAGATGGCGTAGATGAGATCGCCGTGATCGCGGAAAAGCAGCGGCCCGGGGGCGATGCCGTGGACGAGGAACGCTCCCAGCATGATGGCGGTCGCGGCGTCGCCGGGAATCCCCAGGGTCAGGAGGGGAATCAGGGCGCCGCCGGTCACCCCGTTGTTGGCCGCTTCGGGCGCCGCCACTCCCTCGATGACCCCGGTGCCGCAGGCCGGGCACTGCTTGCGGGCCGCGTCATAGGCCAGGAAACAGGCGATGGGGCCGCCGGTGCCGGGTATCGCCCCCACCACCGTGCCGATGGCGGAGGAGGTGAGGAGAACCCGGAGCGAACGCTTGAATTCCCGCCAATTCGGGAAGCGGGCCTTGGCGTTGGCCTGGCCCTCCGTCCGCTTGATCTCCCCGTCCCGCTTGACGGTCTGGAAGGCGTTGACGATTTCGGGCAGGGCGAACATGCCGATCATCACCGGCATGATGTCGATGCCCGCCATAAGTTCCACTTGGCCGAAAACGAAGCGCTGGGTGCCCATGACGGGATCGAGCCCGACGGTGGTGATGAACAGCCCCGTCGCCCCGGCGATCAAGCCCTTGACCAAATCGCCTCCGCTCAGGCTGACGATGGTGGATAGGCCGAAAACCAGCATGGCGAAGATTTCCGGGGGGCCGAAGGACAGGGCGAAATTCGCCAGGTGGGGAGCTATCAGCATCAGCATGATCAGGCTGAACAGCCCGCCGAAGACCGAGGCGAACACCGCCATCCCCAACGCCGGCCCGCCCTCGCCCTTGAGGTACATGGGATGGCCGTCGATGACGGTGGCGGCGGCGGAGGGGGTGCCGGGGATGCCCAGGAGGATGGCCGATATGGCGCCGCCGGACATGCCTCCGGAGTAGATGCCCAAGAGCAGGGACAGGGCGCAAATGGGCGACAAATCGAAGGTGAGCGGAATTATCAGCACCAGGGCGGTGCTGAAGGTAAGGCCGGGTATGGAACCGAACAGGATTCCCAGAACGGTTCCGGCCAGCATGAACAGCAGGTTGTCCAGGGTGATGGCCATGGACAAGCCGCCAAGCAATTGTTCCAGCATGCGGGAATCTCCCGGCGCGACCGGAGCCGTCCGCGTCTCTCTGCCATGGCGCTTCGGAAGAGCGCGCGAAATCCGGCCATCGCCCTGCCGCCGCGGCCGCCGCCGCGCGGCTCCTCCGGAAAACGGGCGATGGGAGAAATCAACCGTTTTTTTGAAAACGGCGCGAACGCCGCCGGTTGATTCCTCCCGTTCGACTTCTTCGCGAACCGGCCCGGGTCATTGTTTCTTGATGCCCAGCTTCTCCATGATGTCGGCCACGATCACGTCGCTGTCGGCCATGAGCCGGTCGAAAGCTTCCGCGTCCATGGTGTCGATGATGACGCCGTACTTGTCGCCGAACTCCTTGAATTCCCGGGTTTCGGCCGCCTTGATGAAGGCGGCTTCGAGAATCTTGACGACCTCGCGCGGAGTCCCCTTGGGTACGGTGATGCCGCGCCACATCATGAGGGCGAGGTCGTAGCCGAGATCCTTCATGGTCGGGACGCCGGGAAGCTTTTCCAGCGGCCCGTCGCCCACCACCACCAGGGCCCGCAAGGCCCCGGCCTCCTGCTGGGTGATGACGTCCATCGCCATGTTCACGATGGCGTCGACCTTGCCGCCCAGCAGGGCGACCGTGCTTTCATTGGCGTTCAGGGGGATGTGTTTGACCTTGATCCCGGCCTGCCCCTCGATGGCGGCGGCGATGAGGTGGTTGAACGATCCGACTCCGCTGTTGGCTATGGTCGCCGTGTTCGGGTTGGCCCGGGCGTATTCGGCGAATTCCTGGAAGGATTTCCAGGGCGCGTCGGAGCGGACGGCGAGGACCGACGCCTCCTTGGTGAGGTTCGCCACCCCGTCGAAGGCCGAATAATCCTGCTTAATGTTCCCCTGGTGGTGGACGACGTTGATCGAGGTCGAATTCCAACATATGTTGTAGCCGTCGGCCGGGGTGTTCAGGACGTACTGGTAGCCGACCGCGCCCCCCCCGCCGAGGCGGTTGGTGCAGACGACGTTCTGCCCCAGATCCTTCGCGACCATGTCGGCCAGTTTGCGGCCGAGCAGATCGGCGCCGGCGCCGGCGCCGAACAGGATGGTCATGTGGATGCGCTTCTGGGGAAAGCCGGCCGCGCCGGCGCCGCCGGCGTGCAGCGCCGCCAGCAGGACCGCCGCCGCGATCCCGACACTCTTCCTGGTAATCATCTTTTTGCTCCCTTCTTGCTGTTCCCTGGAAAAAAATCCGCCCGAAAGGGGGCGGAAACCGGAGGCTCGCGGAAGCGCTAGGGAAGGACCACCACTTTCATCGCTCCGCCCTTCCGGTTCACGAAGGTGTCGTAGGCCTCCGCGAACCGTTCCAGCGGGAAGGTGTGGGTGAGGATCCTCGAGGTGTCGGCTTTGCCCTGGGACATGAGGGAAAGCGCGCGCTTGCAGTTGATCCCGCCCTCGCCCCGCACGGTCATTATTTGGATGCCGTTCAGGACGGCGTAGTCGAAGGCGGCGGGGACCGGTTCCTTGAAGAAGGAAACCAGGGTCAGGGGGTGTCCGCGCATGGTGGAACGGAGGCAAAGTTCGAAGGAGCCATTGGCGCCGGCGCAGTCGTAGGTGCGCTCGCAGCCGGCGCCGCCGGTGATTTCCATCACCCGGGCCAGGGGATCCTTGTCCTCCCGGATGTTGATGAGGTGGGTGGCGCCCACGAAGCCGCCGATGTCCAGGCGCTCCTTGCGGGTGCCGGCCAGGATGATCTTCCCGGCGCTCAGGCCCTTGAGGGCCTGGACCATGGCCAAGCCGATGGGGCCGGGGCCCACGACCAGGGCCGTGTCGCCGGCGAGGTAGCCGCCGGAGGTGTCGGCCGCCCACATGGCGCAGCCCAGGGTGGTGACCCAGGTCGCCTGCACGAAATCGACGTTGTCCGGAATCTTGAACAAGGCGTTGACGTGATGGACGGCGTATTCGGCGAAGCCGCCGTCCACGGTCATGCCGGAGGCGCGGTGCCCCTTCCCGAGGTCGCCGTAGTTGAGGCAGGCGGTGTACAGGCCGCTTATGCAGTTCCGGCAGCGACCGCACCCCTTGTGGGCCTCGACCGCCACCCGGTCGCCGACCTTGAACTCGTCGACGGTGGGGCCGAGGGCGACGACCTCGCCCGCCCATTCGTGCCCCTGGGTGAACTGGCCGTAGGGGGGCATCGTGGGCATTCCCTTGGTGATAATCTTCACGTCGGTGCCGCAGATGCCGCAGGCCTTGACCCTGACCAGAACTTCACCGGGGCCGGGAGCCGGGACCGGCTTGTCCCCGACCAGGCGGATGTCGTTCTTGCCGTACAGGATCATGGCCTTCATTGTCCCGGGAATGGCGGCGCTCATGATGGCGTTCTCCTTCTTATGCATATGAAAAGGCGTGAAACGGCTGAAAACTGGAAAACGAAAAAACCTTAAAACCTTCAACCCCGCCGGCCCCCCAGCATGGCCAGCAGCTTGGCCGCGGCCAGGGCGGAAAACTCCGGGTCGTTGATGTTGGCGTCCACCACCTCGACGTCGATGCCGGCCCGGAGGTTTGTCCGGATGGCTTCGATGATGGCCTGATCGATCTCGGGCTGGTGGAGGCTGCCGCCACTCCGGCCGTTTTCCGAGAAGCCCCGGGCGGGGAGAAGCACCGCGACCGGACCGGTGGAGGCGTTGACCTTGGCGGCCAGCGCCTCGCCCGCCTTCACCCCTTCCTCGCGGGTGGCCCGGACGTTGGTGTTGTAGGGATTGTGATAATGGGTAGGGCGATCGCGATGGCTCGCCGGAATGGTGTCGGCCCCGCCGAAGCAGAAATATTCCAGGGCGCCGGGGGCGACGACCTGGGGAATCCCGGCCCGACCGGCCTCGACCAGGCGAGGCCGCAGGGGAGTGTAAATGTCGCCGCAGCCGCAGACCTCGGCCAGCAGTTCGTGGGTGGTGAGATCGAGGACGCCGTGAATGAACCCCCGCTCGATCAGGTATTCCATGGCGGAGCCGCCGGCCCCGGAGGCGTGGAAGCAGACCACCTCGTAACCGGCGCCCGCCAACTCCCTCCCGGCCCGGGACACCGCCGCGTCGGTGTTGCCGAAGGCGGTGGCGGCGACGACCCCGCCGTCCGCCCTGCTCAGGGGCAGGCCCATGCGGGCCATGCCCATAACCGCCCCGGCGGCGTTGGCCATGATCGCGCGGTTGACGCGGTTGACGTTATTGACGAAATCGGCCACCGAAAACATCATCATGATGTCCCGGTATTCCACGTAGGGGCGGATCTGCCCCGAGGCCACCGTCGAGACGATGATTTTGGGCACCCCGATGGGAAGTTGCCTCATGGCGATGGCGGCGATGGCGGTACCCTGGTTGCCGCCCACCGAAACCGCCCCGGCCAGGGCACCCTTCGCATAGAGGTCCAGGAGGATTTTCCCCGCCCCCTCGCCCATGGTGCGCATCATGTCGTCACGGCGCTTGGCGGCCAGGGCCGCCTCGCCGACGCCGACGCCGGCGGCGACTTCGCGCCAGGGATACTCGACCCGCGCCTGGCCCGAGTCCCTGGTGCTGACGTCGATGATCACGCCGCCGAACCCATGGGCGCGGATGTGATCCCGGAGAAAGAAAGCCTCCTTCTCCTTGGTGTCGACGGTCGCGATTACGGCTATGACGCCGGCTTTGCCCATGGTACGCTTCTTTATTTGTAGGACGCCATGATGCTGGCGACCTTGGCGTTGTCCTCCAGGACGTCCCCCAGGTAGAACGCCTTGGCGATGTCGGCGGCGGCGGCGACGAAGCCATGGGTCTTGAGGACGCAACATTTGCAAGTGGAGCCCTTGAAGGCGGCGACCACCATGGCCGCCAGGGCGTCGGAGCCGGCGGGGGCGAAATCCACCACTTCCACCTCGCCGATAAGCCCCCTGGCCGCCGCCGTCACCAGGGGCAGATCGCCCTTGGCGACGACGTAGGCGGTGGTGTAGGCGGAGTGGCCGTGGAACACCGCCCCCACCTCCGGGCGCTCCCGGTAGATGCCGCAGTGGAACTTGACCTCCTTTGACGGCTTGCCGGAGTCGGAAAGCGGGTTGCCGGCGAGATCGACCGGCACGAAATCCTCCGGATTCACCTCGCCAAAGCATTTGCCGGTGGCCTTGATCAGCACCACCCCGGGATTTCCCGGCACTCGGGCGCTGGTGTTGCCGCTGATCCCGGAGGAAAGGCCGCGGGTGAAGGCCATGCGGGTCACGGCGGTCAACTCCTCCCGGAGCCGCGCTATTTGATCGCTGTCCAGTTCCATCTTCACGCCCTTTCCGGGAAGGTCCTGTCCTCGTCCTTCACCTTGAAGGGGAACTTCTTCACTTCCTCTATGAAGGCGGCGAGGTGTTCGGCTTCGCGCTCGAACAACTTGAGGCCTTTTTCCTTCGTTCCCCGGAAAGGGTTGCCGATGGTGGCGTGGTCGGAATATTCGTGGTGCTCCATGGGGACGTAGATGTTTTCGGAACCCCCGAACTTGACGGTGATGGTGCCGTCTATCTTGGAGAATTTGGGGCCCATCCAGGCCGGGGCGTGGGCCCGGTCGTTGACCGCCCGGCTCATGTCCACCAGGCTTTCGTCGTGGGCCATGACCTGCGCGGTCTCCATTTCGCCCGCGTGCCAGCCCGGGGTCTCCTCCGGCGGTCCCTCGAGGATGCCCTTGACGACTTCGCACTCGCGTTCGGTCGGGGTCTTGTAGAAGGCGGCGAAGGCGCCGTATTTGTA
Organism: Planctomycetota bacterium; assembly: GCA_031270145.1. GTDB lineage: Bacteria > Planctomycetota > SZUA-567 > SZUA-567 > SZUA-567 > JAJBSZ01. The sequence goes on along the minus strand of JAISYD010000145.1, from coordinate 2,188 downwards.
GCGGATCTGGCGCAACAGTTCGTCGATGGGCTTGGTGTTGGAGCCGTGGTGGGTGACGAAGACGATTTTGTTGGCGCCGTGGTAGATGAGGCTGCGGGCGATGTCGGTAAGGACGGCGCGGTAGGTGTCGGCGGACAGGGTGACGGTCCCCGCCCCCTCTCCGCAGCGCCCCATATGATGGGGGGAATAGCCGAACGGCAGCAGGGGGGTGTAGGGGACGTCGGCGATTTTCGCCGCCCGCTCCGCCACGTTGATGGTGGTGAAGCTGTCGGTGCCGAGGGGGAGGTGGGCGCCGTGTTTTTCGCAACTGCCGACGGGGACAATGACGGTGTCCGTCTTCTTGAACCACTCGATGGCATCGGTGAAGGCGCATTCCAGCAGGTTCAGTCGCATTACCATGGTTCTTTCTCCTTGTCCGACGAAACGGGAAATCCGAAATCGGGGTCTACCGGCGCGGGAACTCCGAAATTCGCCCCGCCGCCGGGGCGGCCGGCGCCGGAGCCATTTGAAAACGTTTTCCGAAAACGTTTGCTATAAGCCCTCGAAAAAAAATCCCCTTTATCCGCGAAAAACCACCGGCGCGCCGGCTTCCGCGTCTTTCCTCAGTGCCGAATACCGCCAGCCTTGGAAAAAACGCCGATGTCGGGCCGCTTTTCGCGCGGGGAAGAAAATTCCTGTGTTTGGAAGTTCGTTTACTATACTCAATAACCCACTCTTGTCAAATTAAAATTCGCGAAAAACGGCCAGGCGGCTATTTATTTCGCATCCCTTTTATTTTCAGGCAAATGAATTTTGCCGACTTCCGAAGAGGGCGAATTTCGAGGTGCGCCGAATTTCATTTTCCGTATTCGCTTCCCCTTGGCCATGCCCGGCCCTGAAAATTTTCGCGAAAATCCCGGCCGGTCCGGTCGGCGGCCTTGATTGCGTCATGTAAAAGCCTCCTGGTGATCCACATCGGCACCGCCCGGGCCCGGGATTTCTCCCCCGCGAGAGCTTCGGCTAGCAGGGAAATGTTCGCTTCGCTCGCCTCCACATCGAGTTGATCCAGGGTGACCGGCAGATCCAGGGAGATCAACCATTTCACCGCCTCGGCAAGCTCCGCTTCGGGATAGTTTTCCAGCACCAGTTGGACCACGATGCCGAAGGCGACCTTTTCGCCGTGCAAGTACTTGTGGGTGGCGGGCAGGGCGGTCAGCGCCCCGTGTACGGCGTGCGCGACCGAGGAGCCGGCGTTCTCGAACTGGGCTCCCAGGAGGATGTTGGCTTCAATTACGTTCTCCACCGCCTCGGTGATGGCGCCACAGGCCAGTGCCCGCAGGGCCTTGGCGCCGTCCTCCAGCAGGATCTCCCGGGCGAGTTCCGCCATCGCCACGCTGGCCCGGGTGCGTCGATAACCGGAACCGACATAGTTGACGCCGTCCGTGCGCTCGTTCGCCAGCGCCTCGTAGTAAGTGGAAAGGGCGTCACCCATGCCGGCCCGGAACATGCGCAGCGGAGCCTTGGCGATCATTTCGGTGTCGACCAGGACCAGATCGGGGTTGCGCTTGTGGAAGACGCAGCCAATGTACTGATGATCGTCGGTGTAGATCACGCTCATGGCGCTGCAGGGTGCGTCGGTCGAAGCCGAGGTGGGGGCGATGATGAGCGGGATGTTCATGGCCATGGCTACCATTTTCCCGGTGTCGAGAGTCTTGCCGCCGCCCATCGCCACCACCACCGTCGCACCGGCTGTCCGTACCCGTTCGGTTACACGCTCGATTTCGGCGTAGGAACATTCACCCCGAAAGGGTTCGGTCACGTATTTCGACGCGGTTGAAGCGTAGATTTTCTGGATGCGGGCGGCGATTTCGTCGAACAGGAAGGAGTCGATGAGATAGAAGGTATTGTCGCCGTAGGAACTGGCAAAGGTTTCGAGGTTTTCGTATTCGCCCGGACCCTGAATGTATTTGCCGGGCGCGCCGAAGGCCCTGGCGCGGGAGATTGCCATGGTTTTACCCTTCTCGCAAGTTCGCGTTGCAGGCGATTTCAATGGGATGGTATTCGTTGAGCGCATCCACCTTTTCGAAGGACAGTGCCACCTCGCTTCCAGAAATGCCGTACTCGCCGAACACCTCCATGACCAGGCCGACATTGGCGAGATCGGGGAGGTAGGTAGTGAAGGAATAGGCCTTTTTCAGATTGGCGCCGC
>JAISYD010000050.1 GCA_031270145.1 Planctomycetota bacterium | reverse complement strand
GTGTGTTTCCATGCGTGCTCCTTTCAATGCGTCTTGAAAGGGCAGTTCATTTCACGCTTGTACGCCCGGACCGGATTTGCCGGAGGGCGACGTTTCGGGCCAATGCCTATACGCGAGACATGACTGCCTTGCCGCACAATGCGGCGCATGCGGCGAGGCGTCTCCTGGCTTCCGGCCCGTTTCGCCTCGCCTTCCCGCCCAGGGCAGTGGCTTCGGCTGGTTGTTTGCCGGTTACAGTGGCGCGTCCGCAGCGGAATTGCACCGCTTTCCGTTTCCCGCCTTCATGCAACTGATACTTTGTTGTTCCAATTTCATTGCGGGGATTTCATTTTTATCGCAGACGACACCTCCTTTCCGTCAGGCGGCAAAAAACATATACCCGGTATCGAAACAACGGGTGTTTGCCACATAGTCGCCCCTGAAAAATGAAGAAACAGGTAAAATCCGGCAAAGAATCATAGCGCATTCTCATGAACAAGCCGCCATACACCCCCCCTCAGTAGCCGAGGGAGGAGCCGGTGGCGGGGAGGCGGACGGACTGCATGTTCCTCAGTTCTTCCTCGAAGAAGAAGTGCGGCTTGCCGAAGGCGGGGCGGAGCTGGTCGAACCAGACGGCTTCCGGGTCGAATCGGGCGAAGAAGGGGCGGTTCGTCCAGTCGGGGTTCCGGCCCTGGATGAAGCGGAGCATGACGGCCTTTTCGCCGCCGGTTTCGTCGAAGCCGAGGATTTCCACCTTGCCGGGGTAGGCGCTCATCACCGGGCCTCGCACGGTGCGGCACAGACCGCTCAGCCGCTGGTAGCCCTCGCGGAAAATCTCCCAGCAGCGCTGGAGGGTGAGCGCGAAAAAGTGCTTCGCGCCGGTGTCGCGCTCGACAAACATGTAGTAGGGGATGAGATTGAGATCGACCTGGCGTCGCCACAGGCGGGCCCAGACGGCGGGATCGTCGTTGATGTGGCCAAGCAGGGGGGACTGGGTGCGGATTTGCGCGCCCGTTCCCTGAATGCGCCTGATGGCCTTTTCCACCGCTCCGGTGGACAGCTCCACCGGGTGGTTGAAGTGGGCCATGATCGCCAGGGTGCGGCCGGAGGCGGCGATGCGCTCGAAAAGTCGCATGATATCGTCGGAGTCCCGGTCGCTTAAATAGCGGTGGGGCCAGTAGGCGAGGGATTTTGTGCCGATGCGGATGGTGCGCAGGTTCGGCGGGCCGCCGTCGAGAAAAGGATCGAGATACTGTTCGAGAACCTCGGCCGTCATGATCATGGGATCGCCGCCGGTGAGCAGGAGATCGGTCACCAGGGGCTTGGTCCTGATATAGTCGGCGATGGTCAGCCCCTCTCTGGCGATGTATTTCGCCTCGGAGAGGCCGGTGAATTGCGGCCAGCGGAAGCAAAAGGTGCAATAGGCGTGGCAGGTCTGCCCCGCCTGCGGGAACATGAGCACCGTCTCCTGGTATTTGTGCTGGACGCCCTCCAGCCTCTCGCCATTATGGATGGGCACGTTGGAGCTTTGCCCGGAGGGGTCGGGATTGAGCCGGATCTGGATGTCCCTGGCGGCCGCCTTGATTTCCGCGTCGGGGAGTTTGGCGTCCATGGCCGCCTTGATGCGGCCGTAATGCTCGTCCCGGAGCATTTCGCGCCGAGGGAAATTCAGGGTGTAGATGGGATCGTCGGGGATGTTGCCCCAGTCGACGAGCTGTTCCACCACGTAATTGTTGGTTTTGAAGGGAAGGACGCGGGCAAGGGCCTCGATTTCAATTTTTCTGGCCTCCGGCCAACCCGCGATTTGCGGCAGTTCGCGGAAATTGAAGCTGCTGTAGGACCGGTATTGCGGTGGCATTTCGTCCCTCCTCCCGGAACCGGCTACTTCGCCGCCAGCGCCGCCATGGTGATGTAGTTGTAAGGTTGGTTGAAGTGCGGCAGGAAGAAGATGTCCAGCAACCGCAACTTGTCAACCGTCAGCCTTTCCTCAATGGCCAGGGAAAACAGGTGGATGCCCATCGAGATGTCGGCGTAGGAGGCCATTTGCGCCCCCGGCAGACGGCGGCTCGGCCGGTCGTAGACCAGAACCGCCCCGGTTGCCCCGCTTGTCCAGGATGTACGCCTGTTTGGCGACGAAATCGATGCGCTCGACCGCGGTTTCCAGGAAAACCTTGGCGCCCTTCTTCTCCAGCGCCCCGGCGGACGAGTAAAACAGGCCGTCGCCGCCGCCTATCTGCCGGCCGACCCACAGGGCGGTGCCGCAACCGAGATAGCTGATGTTGTCGTTTTGATCCACGACGGTCAGATCATGGCCGGAGTAATTGTCGAGGATGGTGTTCGCCGCCGCCGTCCCCGCGTGGTTCGCGCCAACCAATAGAATTTGCCCACGCCAAATCCTCCTTGTCTTGGCCGCCGCCGTCACGAGGCCGGCGCCGTGGCGGAATCCTCCAGGAAGCCCTCCAGCCGGCGGGCCCGGACCGGATGCTGGAGCTTCCTCAGGGCCTTGGCCTCAATTTGCCGTACGCGCTCGCGGGTGACGTTGAATTTGCGGCCCACCTCCTCCAGGGTGTAGGTGTAGTCGTCGCCGATGCCGTAGCGCAGCTTGATGATCTCCCGCTCCCGGTAGGTCAGACTTTGCAGCACCGAGGTGATCTTGTCCTTGAGCATCTCGTAGCTGGCCATGTTCACCGGGCTGTCGGCCGTCTTGTCCTCGATGAAATCGCCGAAATGGCTGTCGTCCGAGTCGCCGGCCCCGATGGGGCGGTCGAGCGAAATCGGGTGCTTGCTGATCCGCAGCACCCGCCGCGCCTCCGACACCGGGATGTCGGCCTCGAGCGCTATCTCCTCCATGGTGGGCTCGCGGCCGATCTCCTGCACCAGTTGCTTGGTGATGCGCCTAAGCTTCGACATGGTCTCGATCATGTGCACCGGGATGCGGATGGTCCTCGCCTGGTCGGCGATGGCCCGGGTGATGGCCTGGCGTATCCACCAGGTGGCGTAGGTGGAAAACTTGTAGCCACGGCGGTACTCGTACTTCTCCACCGCCTTCATCAGGCCGGTGTTCCCCTCCTGGATGAGGTCGATGAAACTGAGGCCGCGGTGGCGGTATTTCTTGGCTATCGACACCACCAGCCGCAGGTTGCCGGAGGAGAGCTTTTGCTTCACCGTCTGGTATTCGGCGAAGCGCTGGCTCACCTGCCGCGCCCTGACGATGAGCCGGGGCAGGGGTTCCCGAACCTCGCGGCGGATGCGCAGCAGCCGGTCGCCGATATTGTCCAGCCTGCGCCGCTCCTGGGCGGAGAGCCGCTCCTGCCTGGATTTGAGCGCCTTTTCCTCCCGGAGCAGCTTTTCGGCGTCCTCCGCCAGGCGCACGATGCGATCCCGGATGGCCAGCATCTTGCTGGTCCTGAGGCCCAGTTCCTCCAGGAGCTTCGCCATGCGCCGCTGCCGGGAACGCATGTGGGAAAAGCATTGGGCGTATTTGGCGGCGGAGATGGAGCCGTCCTCCATCTTGCGCCAGAGATCGGTGAGGATGTCGGAGATTTTCCCGAGCGTCTTCATGTGGCCGGGGAGCCGGGTCAGGACGTCGTTCTTCTCGTTGCCGATGGCCGGGTGGGAGCTGCGCATGACGCGATCCAGGGTTTCCCGGTTCTGCTTCACCCGCTCGTAAAAATCGAAGACCTGGGACATGGCCACCGGGCTTTCCAGGGTGCGTAGGCGGAAGCGGGTGCTGGAAAGCTCTATCTTCTTCGCCAGCGTCACCTCTTCGTCCCGGGTCAGGAGCGGGATCGAACCCATTTCGGACAAATACATGCGCACCGGATCGTTGATATCGCCGATGTCGGATTCCGGGATGAGGGCGGAGCCGATTACCGCGGCCTCGGCCTCGGGATCGTCGACCTCCAGATCGTCGCCGTCCAGGTCCACGGCGACGTCCTCGACCGCGTCCATGACCGTGACCGTGACGCCCTCGTTGGCCAGCCGGGTGAACACCTCGTCCAGCTCGTTGCCGTTGATGACGTCCTCGGGCAACAGATTGTTGACCTCGTCGAAGGTTATGCTCTTGCGCCCGTTGATTTTCTTGAGGATATGGGCCACCAGCTTGTCGTCCGGCCCGGCCGCCCCCGGGATCGGATCGGCGCCGCCGGACTCCCCGACCCCCGGTCCGGCGCCGGGATCGCCGACCCTGACCCCGCCTTCCGCCTTGGGATTGGCCTTCCCCTTTTGCGCCGGGGCGCCGCTCTTCTTTTTCATGCTCATTTAGGGAATCCTTCGCGCAAACCGCCGCCCGCCACCAACCCTGAACCGCGGCCCGACCTCCGGGCCGGCCATCCCGGACCGGCTACCGCCCGCCGCCGGCCCGCAACCGCATGTATTCGCGCAGCAACTCCTCCTCGCGCTCCGAGTCGCCCGACTTTTGCGCCCGGATCAACTCTTCCCGGATATTCCGCATCTCTTCCTTGATCCCTTCGTACAAAACCAGGGCCAGGGTCAGGGAAAAATCCTTTTCCGACAATTCCGGCCCGCCCCCGGCGAAAACCAGATCCGCTAGGCGCTCCGCCGCCTCCGGCTCGCTCGCGTCGGCCCGCAGCGAGGCGAGCGATATTTCCCGCCCCGCCGCCCGCGCGTCGCGGATCCGCTCCGCCAGTTCCGCCAGGGCCGGATCCAGCCACTCATCCGGCGGATACTGGTCGAACAGGCGGCCGGCCCATTCCGGGCTTTCCCAAACATAGCGCAGCAGCCGCGCCTCCCGCCGCCGCCGCGCCTCCCGCGAGCGTTCCAGCGCGTCCGCCACCGCCAAGCCGCCCCCGGGCGGGGCCAGTCCCGGCTTCCAGGCGGGCCGCGCTTTCGCCCCGGCCGCCAATCCCGGCCCGCCGCCCCGGCGGCCAGCCGATCCGGCCGTGGCGGGGAGCGCCGCCGGCAGGGCCTCTTCGGGCACTCCCGCCTCGGCGGCGATCCGCCGCCGCATCAAGGCCAGCTTCACCGGATCCGGGCAAAGATCCACCGTCTCCAGCAGTTCCCGCACCGCCCGGCCCATGGCGTCGATATCGCCGCCCCGGGCCCGGCCGATGGTGCGGCTCAACAGGCAGGAGAAACTATCCTCCGCCGCCTTGATCCTTTCGCGAAATTTTTCCGCGCCGTGTTGGGGGAGGAATTCCCCCGCGTCCTTCATCCCCAGTTTTCCGGCCACGGCCAGCGGCGCGTCCCGCGCCATAAACAGCGAAATCGCCCTTAAGGTGGCTTTTTCACCCGCCGCGTCGGCATCGAAAAAGGCCACCACCCGGCCCTTGCCCGCCACCTGCCTCCGGAGCAGTTCGGCGTGCTCATCGGTCAGGGCGGTCCCGAGGACCCCGACCACGTTCCGGATGCCGTACTGGTGGCACATGACGACATCGACATAGCCCTCCACCACCACCGCCTCGCCGGAAAGGGCTATCTCCTTGCCGGCCTGGTTCAGGCCGAACAGCGTCCTTTTTTTGGAGAAAAGCCGGGTTTCGGCGGAATTGACGTATTTGCCGCCGGCTTCCGGCCTTTCCTGGAGCAACCGCCCGCCAAACGCCACCGGCCGGGACTGGACGTCCATAATCGGGAATATCACCCGGCCGCGGAAAAAATCGTAATAGCCCCTGCCCTCCTCCCTGGGTCGGAGCACCCCGGCTTCCGCCCCGTACGCCAATACTTTCCCGTTCTGGCCGGGTTCTTTGGCGTTTTTTAGCAGAAAATCGCCCAAGCCGTCCCAGCGATCCGGCGCCCAGCCCAGTCGCCAGCGGCGGATCGTTTCGTTGGTGAAGCCCCGGGAGGCCAGATAATCCCGCGCCGCCCCGCCCTCCGGGCCGGCCAGGCAAGCCTCGAAATACTCCAGGGCCCGGGAGCAGCACCAGAGCAGCGATCCCTTCTCCCGAGTCCGCTCCGCCGCCTCCCTGGCCGCGGCCGGGCTGTCGAATTCGGGCGGCAGGCCGGCCCGCTCGGCCAGCAGCCGGACCGCCTCCGGAAACTCCACCTTCTCCAGCATCTGGACCAGGCGAAAGACATCTCCCTTGGCTCCGCAGCCGAAACAATAAAAATACTGTTCCGCCGGCCTGACATTGAACGACGGGGTCTTTTCATTATGGAACGGGCATAGCCCCAACAGGTTGGCGCCCGCCCTTTTCAGTTGCACGTTGTAGTCGGCCGCCACCTGGGCCAAATCGCTGGCCGACCGCACCCTTTCAATGAAATCCTTCCGGTAGATCGCCATTTCCGCCAGACCCGGCCTTCCTTGGGTGAAATCCGGAAAGGGCGGATTCTACAGCCAATCCGGCGCCGTGTCAATCGGCGCAACCCGGAAAATTCCCGTTATCCGTTACCTTACACCGCTCCGGCGGCCAAAACAAGCCTTTTTTTTGTCGTTTTCCGACGATTTTCTTGCCGCCGGGCCCCGTTTCGGCGAAAAATGACCCCCGCGGCGCGACAAATTACTCAGGCAAGCCAAACGCGAATGGAAACCGACCCGCTCGGTCCATAAGCTGGAGGAGCCGGACCACCGGAAGGGCATTGGACGATTCGCGGGGAATGATGGAACTAGCCTCCGGCCAGTTCCACGAGCGCATGATAGAGCACGGTTGCCCCGGCCAGGCAGTCCGCCGGGCTGCTGTATTCGTCCCGGTTATGGCTGAGCCCGTTTCGGGATCGCACAAAAATCATGCCGGTCGGGCAAATCCGCATGAAAGAGGTTGAATCGTGCCCGGCTCCGCTCGGCAACGTCGCCACAGGATAACCAAGCCGTTCGCAGACCGACGACAGCAGCGAAACAATGTCCGGATGGCAGGGCAGGGCTTCGTTTTGGTTCACTCCCGGGCGTAGCTCCCATTCCAGCCGCCGCAACCGGCAGATCGTTTCCGCCCGGCCGACTATCTCTTCAAACACCCGGTTTTTGACCGCCGGATCGACATGGCGGACATCCACGGAAAACCTTGCGCCTCCGGGCACGACATTGACGCCGCCCGGAAAAATCCGCAGCTCCCCCACGGTGGCCGCGCAGCCGTCCCGCCCGCGTCCCTCCTCTTCCACCGCGAGAATGATTTCCGCGGCGGCGCAAAGGGCGTCCCGCCTCGAAGGGAACGGCGTCGCCCCGGCATGGGCCGCCCTTCCCCGCACGACGCATTCCGCCCTGGTCTGGCAGGACACCGCGCTGACTATGCCGACTGGAACCTCGCGCTCTTCCAGAACCGGCCCCTGTTCGATATGGAGTTCCACATGCGCCTTGGCGTAGCCGCGGGGCAAGGACGCCGAACGGGCAAGAACGGGATCGATTCCCCTAGCCGCCAGCGCCTCGCCCAGCGTCACGCCGTCGCGGTCGGCTTGCGCGAGATCGGCCTCGGCGCCCGATCCCGTCATGTGGCGGGCGCCGGAAATATCGCCCTTGAATCTTGTCCCCTCTTCCGCCCGGTAGGCGCACACTTCGACGGGGTGGCGCGTCTTGATCCCGTTTTCAGCCATGGCCTGAAGCGCCTCGATGCCGGCGGCCACTCCGAGGCGCCCGTCGAAAATGCCGCCGCAGTATACGCTGTCAAGGTGCGATCCGGTGACGACAACCGGCAGGGTCGGGTCTCCTCCCTCTCGCCTGCCGATGAGATTGCCGGCGGCGTCGCGCCGAACCGCGAGTCCCGCCTCCTCCATGAAGGCGGCCGCCAGTTCGTGCGCGCGATCCTCTTCGGGAGAGTACGCCAGGCAATATATGCCGTCGTCCCTAGCGCCGACGGAGCCTATTGAGTCCGAGAATCTAAAAGTTACTTTCGATTGCAGTTGCCATTTGTATCATATTTCCGACAGGAGGACCACCTATGAGACCTGTCGGAAGCGCGGAAGAGCTTGAGCGTCGTCGT
>JAISYD010000351.1 GCA_031270145.1 Planctomycetota bacterium | reverse complement strand
TGGCGCCCGGAAGGAGATCGCTATGTATTGGCTTTTCATGGCGGTACTGTTTTACCTCATATACAAAAGCGGGCTGCTCGACATTCCCTTGGTCATTCTGTCGTGTTATATTTGCTGGGAACTTATGACATGGTCGTTCTCCAAGTTGCTCTCCCTGCTATTTGGCTGAATACGCCCGCCTTTCCGCCTCGTCCTGTTCCTTGAACCGGTCTATCCAGAAAGCGAGTTCTTCGGCGTCCATCCTCCAGAGTTCGCCTGGCCGGATGTTCATGTGCCGGGCGAGTCCTCCGAACCATTGCCGCCAGTCTCCGGGGAATTCCCCAAAAAAACCTCGATGATTTTCGCCACCTCCTGGATGTCCTCCCCGTCCATCTCGTCGAAGAAGGACGGGGTCTGGCCGGTCAGGCGGGCAAAAAGGTTGAACGCGCCGTCGGCGTTGTTCTTCTGGGACATGGCGAAGCGGAGATCCTTCCCCTTCGGCCGCCTGACCTCGAGCTCGGCCACCAGATCCGAGCCGAACTGCACCGGATACTTCAAGTTGTAGACGGCCGGCATCAGCGCATCTCCTCCACGTTGTCGCTGTCGAACTGGATCGGCGCCTCGCCGGTCTCGACGTTGACGGCCATTTCGTCCACCTGGTAGGCGTCCTTGGCGATGACGACCTTGTCGTTGGCGAGTTCGAGGGTCACCGTGACGCCTTCCGCCTCCTTGAATTTCCGCAGATCGGTGGAATTGTAGTTGGACAGCGTCCCCTTGATGTAGCCTCCGTGGAAGGCGCCGCCGATGCCGGTCGTGCCGTCGGCGTTGTCTACGGTCTCGTTCTGGACGCCGGAAAGCCGGAACTCGAAGCTGCCCCTGGCCGGGACCTGCTCGCCGTCGATTTTGACGAAGATTATTCCCGCCACTCTGCGCGAATGCGCCATTGTTGGCCCCCTTTACAGGTAAAATTGAATCTTGACCGCGCCGACGATGAACTGGTTCATCAGGTCGGGCGGGACGAGGAAATCCAGCCGGTTCGGATCCGAAGCGTTTCGCTCGACGATTAGCTCGTCCTTGAACTGCTCCACGTTTTCGACCAGGCCGCGCTCCTCCCAATCCCTGGCCTTGACGATGCACTCCGCCTTGGCGATTCTTCGGGGTGACGATGGCCGCCCCGTCACTGTGGCGGACGCCGTCGTTGCCGAGTTTGTACCGCGGAAACTTGCGCAGCAGATGGTTGCGCAGGTCCCAGCGCAAATAGCCGAGGGTGAGGCCGGTGTTGAGGTCGAGATAGCTGGCGTCGTCGGCTCCCCGCTCGTTGGTTTTGTAGGTGGTGACCAGGCGACCGATGCGGACGATGCCGTCGTCCCCGGACGCGAAGGTCGAAATCCCGTCGTAAAGCAGTTGGTTGTTCTCGGGGAAATCCGTGAACCGGTCCTGAATCGCGGGCGGCAGGATGCCGGTCAGCGGCAGGGTCTGGAATGGCCTGGCCGGGTCGATGTTGCCGTAATACATGGCGTTCGCCGCCACGCTGGCGGCAATCGCCCAGACATTGTTAGGCACGCCATGCGCGTGCAGGAAGCATTCGTGCTTGCTGTTGCGGCCGGAACCGAATTCGCCGAGCTCGCCGTGGGTTCCGCGAACGGCTCCGAACAGCCAGCCTTCCTGCATCACCAGGGGCCCCCAGCGGCGGACGAGTTCCTGGTTGAGGAGATTGAGGTTGTTGGCGTCGGCATACGGCATGACGAAAGCGTTGAACCACTCGCCACTCACGGCTTCGAGAGCCGCGGCGATGGACGGATTGGCCGTGCCGCCGGCCATCGGCGCGACCGTCGCGAGAAGTCCGGCCGGAAAATCCTCGCCGCCGTTGTAGTTGAACCGAACGTCGATGCCGTTCCCCGCCAAGCCCGGATGCCTGGCCGTCAGGGTGACAGCGCCGGCGTCGCTCGCGGCGGTCACGGGTAGGGCGGCAATCCCGTTGGCGGCCGCGGCAAAGGCGGCGGCGATATTGGCGAGGGTGTTTCCGACATTGACCGGGACGGTGAAGCGCTGGCCGCCGACATAGGCGTTGAGAACGCCGGCCCCGACAACCGCGCCGGTAAACGTGATTGTTCCCTCCGCCGCATCCCCGGCCGACGTGTCCGGAACCGCTATCGACCATAGCTCGGTGATGACGTCCGAACGGCGGTAATAGTCGGCCATCTCGGCCAGCATGGAACCAATGCCGAAATAGCGTTCGGCGTCGCTCTTGCCGTTCACCCGCACCGGAATTAGGTTGGGTTTGACGCCGCCGGCGAGCTTTTGGCCAATTAGCAGCGCCTTGTAGGGTTGGAATTGCGCCCCCCGGATCGCCTTTGCGCTGTCGAATTCGACGGCCACGAAGGGGACCCGGATGTTGTTCGGAATGTCGTTCATGGATATGGGCATGGTGCGCCTCTCTATTTATGTTTGTTGAATTTCTTCTCCGGCTTGACCGATTCTCGTTTCGGCGATTCCGGCTTGGGCGATTGTTCCGTTGTGGTTTCAGTCGGATTTTCGCTTGCCGATTTGTCGATGGGCTCCGCTTTGGGCGGATCCTTCACCTCCGCCACGTCGGCGCTCTGCAGGCGCCGGCGCCAGAAGATGGAATCCTGGACAAGATAGACGGTTCCGGGCGCCAGTTCCTTACCGGTCTCCGGGTCCGTCACCTTGCGGTTTGCATTGACCTTGATGCGCAGATTCATGGCGTCGTTTCCTCCTGTGGGTTTCAATCCACGCCCGGGAAATCAAGCCGATCCCCGGCGACTATCTCGTCGGCGCCGGCCCGCTTCGCCTTCCACTCCAGGTAGGCGGTCTCCAACACGCCCAGAACGTTTTCCTCCGGAACGCCCGGGTCGGCCTCGCCCGACGAACCCTCGTCGG
>JAISYD010000298.1 GCA_031270145.1 Planctomycetota bacterium | reverse complement strand
GGCGCCTATGACGGCTGGGATTACTGGGCCGCGCCCATACGCGCCGACGACGACATTCCCTGACTTTTCCGGAGGCGCGCCATGCTGAATCGCGAACTCTACCTGATTGACCCGGCTTCGCGCAAATTGGTGAACGAGGGGGTGGCCAAGGTTGACGATCAGGCGGAGGAGGTGCTCCGCTACGAGTTGGACACCTTTGTTTGCGACGGCCAATATGAAAAAGGCCTGCGGATCATCATTGAGACCTTCTGCAACAATATCAACCAGGCCCAGCAGCCGGGCGTTTGGGTCAGCGGATTTTTCGGTTCCGGCAAGTCGCATCTGATGAAAATCCTCCAAGCGCTCTGGAATGATCGCAAGTTCAAGGACGGCGCCATTCCCAGCGGTTTGGCGACCCTGCCGACCAGCGTCACGGACGGCTTGCGGGAATTGAAAAACCAGGGCAAGCGGCATGGCGGGCTGCACGCGGTGGCCGGCTCCATCCGTTCCGGCGCCGCCGGCAGCGCGCGGCTGGCGCTTTTGGCCATGGTCTTCAAGTCGGCCGGCCTGCCGGAGAGCTACCCTGTCGCGTGTTTTGTCCTGTGGTTGATGAAAGAGGGCCTCCATGAGGATGTGCGCCGCCGAGTGGAGGCGGATGGATATGACTGGGATGCGGAACTGAGCAATTTCCACGTGGCGCAGGGACTTTATCAGGTGCTCTGCGCCGTCCGGCCGGCGGTTTTCCCGGCCGCCAAGGCCGTGTCGGACATCATGCCCGCCATCTACCCGCATAGAACCGACATCTCGAACGGCGAAATGGTGGAAGCCATCCGCCAAGCCCTCGCCCGCGGCGGAAAGTTTCCCCTGACCCTGCTGGTCCTGGACGAACTGCAACAGTACATCGGCGACAACGCCGACCGCTCGGCCGAAGTTCAGGAAATAGTGGAGACCTGCTCCAAAAGCTTCAGGGGCAAGCTGATGTTTGCCGGAGCCGGCCAGACCGCAATTGTCGGCACCCCCAATCTCCACCGGCTGGAAGGCCGGTTCACGGTCAGGATCGAATTGTCCGACGCCGATGTGGACGCCGTCATCCGGAAAGTCGTCCTGGCCAAGAAACCCGGAGCCGAAACGGAAATCGAACAGTTTATGCAGTCCAACCTTGGGGAGATATCCAGGCATCTCTCCGGCGCCGGTATAGGTTTCCGCCAGGAGGACATGGCTTGCCTGGCGCTGGATTATCCGCTTCTGCCGGTACGGAAGCGCTTTTGGGAACAGGCCCTCCGCGCTCTTGACGCGACCGGCGTGCAAAGCCAGTTGCGCAACCAGTTGAAGACCACCTTCCAAGTCGTCCTGGCCGGGGCGAAGCAGCCGCTGGGCCGGGTGGCGCCGGCGGATTTCCTTTATTTCGATTGCATGGAAAGCCTGCTCCAAGCCAGCCTTCTTTCCCGCGATATCTATGACCAGATCCGGAGATGGCGAAACAGCTCCCGGGAAGACGAACAACTCGCCGCCCGGGCCGCCGCCCTGGTGTTCCTTATCAACAAATTGGCCGCCGCCAACCCGGATCTTGGCGTCAAGGCCGATCCCGACAGCCTGGCGGATCTCCTGGTGGAGGATCTCGCCGCCGGCTCGGCCAGCCTGCGCGCCAGGCTGCCGGACTTGCTGGACAACTGCGAATTGCTGATCAAGGTGGGCGATGCCTACCGGATCCAAACCCCGGAAAGCGCGATCTGGAACGCCGAATTCGCCGCCAGGCGTTCCGCCCTGGCCAATGAGGGCCACCGCCTGGAGCAGGAGCGGGAGAACCGCCTGCGGCTGGCTTTCGGCAAGCATTTCGGCAACCTGGAACGCCAGCACGGCACCGCCAAGGTCAAACGGGTCATAACCCCGGTTTTTGATCCCATATCCCCCCGCGACGACGGCGGGCAGGTCCGGATATGGGTCCGGGACGGATGGAGCGTCGGCGGGGCCAAATCGGTGGAGGCCGACGCCCGGGCGGCTGGGGAGCGGTCGCCGATCATCTTCGTCTTTATCGCCAAGGACAATGCCGACGCCCTGCGCCAGGGCTTGATTGATAGCCTGGCCGCCGCCGCCACCCTGGCAAAATTCGGCGCCCCCGCCTTGCCGGACGGCCAGGAGGCCCGCCAAGCCATGGAGACCCTGCTCTGGAAGGCGGATCAGCGGGTTGACGACTGTCTGGACCGCCTCATGGCGCAGAGCCGGATTTACCAGGGCGGCGGCGCCCCGGCGGACGGGCGGGACGCCAAGACAGCCCTGGACGAGGCCATAGCCAGTTCGCTTGAGCGTCTCTACCCCGAGTTCCGCCCGGCGGATCACTTGGGCTGGGAAAAGGTTTACGCCAAGGCGCGCGGCGACGGCAGCCCCGACGCCTTGCGGGCGGTGGGCTATGAGGGCGAACCGGGCGGGCATCCAGTCTGCAAAAAATTGCTTGGCTTCATTGGGGCGGGCAAAACCGGGCAGGAAATACGGAGCCATTTTGAGGCGCCGCCCCACGGCTGGCCGGCCGACGCCATCGACGGGGCGCTCTGGTCGCTATGGCTGGCCGGGCTGGTTTCCGCCCGGGACGACCGCCACGCGGCGCCCGATCCGCGGCAAACCGAGCGGCGGGCGGCCGGCAAACTGATTTTCAAGACAGAATCCGCCACCGTCAACGCCCGGCAAAACATCGAGATCCGCCAGCTGTTCCAAGTTTGCGACATTCATACCCCCGGCAGCGGCGAGGCCGGCAACGCCGACGCCTTCATCAAGCGGCTTTTGGATTTGGCCGACGCGGCCGGCGGAGAGGCCCCGAAGCCGGAAAAGCCGGACATCTCCCGGCTGGATCAACTGCGGCAGCTTTCCGGCAACGCCCTTCTGCTCGGGATTCACCAGGATCGGGAGGAGTTGCAACGGCTACACGATGAATGGCAGGGGCGTTCCCTACTGGTCGAAAAACGTTGGCCGGAATGGCTGGAACTCTCCCGGCTCCGGGAACACGCCAAGGGGCTGGCCGGCGCCGGGACCTGGTTGGCGCAAATGGACGCCGTGGTTGCCGGGCGCCAGCTCCTGAACGACCCGAATCCGCTTGCCGCCTTGCGGCAAAACCTGGCCCAGCGGCTGCGCGACGAGTTGAACCGACTGTCCGCCGCCTACGCCGACGCCCACGGCCAGGGCTTGGCCGGTCTGGCCCGGGATCCCGCCTGGACCGCCTTGCCGCCGGAGGAGCAAAAGACGCTGCTTGCCCGGTACGGATTGAATGCCCAGGCCAAACCGGCGCTTTCCCTGGGCAGTCCGGCGGAAATTTTGTCCTCCCTTGATGCTTGTCCCCTCTTGGCTTTCGAAGACCGCGTCGCCGCCCTGCCTGGCCGTTTCTCGGAGCTTCTCAAGGCGGCGGCCAGCCTCCGGGAGCCCCGGACGCAATTCGTGCCAGTCATCCGCCGCACCCTGAGGGACGCGGCCGAAATCGACGCCTGGGCCGAGGAAATGAAAAACCTGTTGCGCCAGGCCCTTCGCCAGGGGCCGGCCAGGCCGGAGTGACCGCCGATGCCCCAGCCCCTAAGCAAGGAACAGCGCGGTCTTTTGGAGCGCGTCGTCAAGGAGGCGCGGGAAGTGGCCGAGGCCGCCGGCCGGGCGGCGCTGGAGCGGATTGCCGTCGGCCGCCAGGCCGCCCATCCGGAAATGACTCCGGAACAGAAGGACCTCCGCAAGCAATTGCGGGCGCATGGCCGGCAACTTGGCGATCCGCTTGGCGGCGGCTCCGGCCAAGGGCTGGATCGCTTGGCGGAGGAGGTCGCCTACGAGCATTGGCACCGTATGTTGTTCGCGCGCTTTCTAGCCGAGAACGACCTCCTGATGCTACTGGACGGCGGCCGGCCGGTGGCGATCAGCCTGGCCGAATGTGAAGAGTTGGCCCGGGACGAGAAGTTGGCCAACGGTTGGGAAATGGCGGCCAGATGCGCCGCGCGGATGCTGCCGCAGATCTTCCGGCCGGATTCTCCGGTGTTCCGGCTGGCCCTGGCGCCGGAACGCCAGCGCCGGCTGGAGGATCTGCTGGCCGGCCTGCCCCGGGAACTGTTCCTGTCCCCGGACGCCTTGGGCTGGATCTACCAGTTCTGGCAGTCCAAGCAGAAAGAGGACATCAATGCCTCCGAGGTGAAAATCGGCGAGCGCGAACTCTCCGCCGTCACCCAGCTTTTCACCGAGCCCTATATGGTGTCCTTCCTGCTCGACAACACCCTGGGCGCCTGGTGGTATGCGCGATACATAGGTGTGCTTCACGACCTGGGGAAAGCCGACGCCGACGATGAATTCCAGGCGCGGCTAAGGGCCGCCGTGCCCGGCGTCCCCTTGAAACATCTCCGCTTGCTCCGGGACGCGGACGGCGCCTGGGTTCCGGCGGCCAGCGCTTTCGAACATTGGCCGGACAAGCTGTCGGAATTGCGGCTGCTCGACCCCTGTTGCGGTTCCGGGCATTTTCTGACCGCGGCGTTCCGTATGCTGGTCCCCCTGCGCATGAAGGCGGAGAACCTTGACCCCGGCAAGGCCATTGACCTGGTTATCTCGCAAAACCTTTACGGCTTGGAACTGGACCGGCGCTGCGTGGAGCTGGCCGCCTTCGCCTTGGCCTTGGAGGCCTGGCGCTATCCGGGAGGAAATCCGCCCTTCAGGTTCGACACGCCTGGCGCCGGGTTTGACCGAGGGAAATTCTCGCTGCCGCTTGGCTACCGCAAGCTGCCCGAGCTTCATCTGGCCTGTTCCGGCCTGGCGATGGGGGCCGACCGGAAAGACTGGAAAGAATTAGCCGGGAACGACAAAAACTTGGCCATTGCCCTGGACTGGCTGCATGACGCCTTTGCCAGGGCGCCGATCTTGGGCAGCCTTATCGACCCCTTGAAGATCGACTCCCCGCAGGGTCTGGATCGCAAAAAAGTTTTTACCTTGTTGCGCCAGGCCCTGAAACAAGAAGAAAAGGATGCGGTGCGGCTGGAGGCGGCGGTGGCGGCGCAAGGCTTGGCCAAGGCGGCGGAAATATTGTCCG
>JAISYD010000312.1 GCA_031270145.1 Planctomycetota bacterium | reverse complement strand
ACGCAGTTGAAGCGGATGTTGTCCCGCGCGTGATCCGCCGCCATGGCCCGGGTCAGGGACACCACCGCCCCTTTGGAGGCGGAATAGGCGGCGCGGTTCCTCACCCCCTTGAGGGCGGCGGAGGAACCGTTGTTTACGACGACCCCGCCGCCCTGCCGGAGCATCTGGCGGACGGCGGCCTGCGACATGAGAAAAAGCCCCTTGACGTTCACCGCCAGGGTTTTTTCCAAATCCTCCTCCGTGGTGTCGAGAGCGGTGCCCGGGATGACGATTCCGGCGTTGTTGATCAGCACGTCCAGCCGTCCGAAAGCCGCCGCGGTTCCGGAGACCAACCGCTCGGCGTCGGCTTTTTTTGAAACGTCGCCCTGGAGGAAAATCGCCTCCGGGGCGCCGGCCCGTCTGACCAGTTCCAGGGTTTCGCCGCCTCGGCCGGAATCCAGGGTGTTCACCGCCACCTTGGCGTTGGCCTGCCCGAAGAGAATGGCTGTCGCCCGTCCGATGCCGGCTCCGGCGCCGGTCACCAATACCGCCTTACCAGTGAAATCCATCATGTTGCCGCCTCCCTGTCCGGCTTGGCCGCGCCCGCCGCGGCGAAGCGAAAGCAAACAGTATGCCCGTTATCCGGCATATTTGCGAAGTTTTTCCGGCGGGGCCGACAGTTTCCCGATCAGCGCCGCCGGAACATCTGTCCCGGCCCCCGTTCCACCAGCCGCCGCAATCGCAACAATCCCAGGAGCGCCGCCGTCTTGCCGGCCGCAAGTCCGGCGGCGGCGGAAATATCGTCCACGCTCAGCCAATCCTTCGCCACCGCCGCCAGGAGTTTGCGCTGCTCGTCGCTCAATTCCGGCGCGGGAAGGCCGGGGATGTCCTCCGCCGGCTTGAGGCCGGCCGGCGCCATGGGGGCGGTTTCGGCCGCTTGGCCGGGCGCGCCGCTCCGCGACCCGCTCCGCCGGCTTGGCCGCTCCGGCGGCTCCGGCGGCGGGAGGGAGGGATTCAGTTCCCGGAAGATGTCGTCCGGGCCGGTGACCAGGACGGCGCCGTCCCGGATCAGTTGGTTCGAGCCCTCCGAGCTGGCGTCGCCGATCCGGCCGGGCAGGGCGAAAACGGTGCGGCCGATGTCATTGGCGATCCGGGCGGTGATGAGCGCCCCCGAGCGCAGCGGCGCCTCGACGACGAGGAGGCCCAGGGACATGGCGGCGATGATGCGGTTGCGGGTGGGGAAGGTGTCCCGCGAGGGGCGGGTGGCCATGGGATATTCGCTGATCACCGCCCCGGTCCGCGCCATTTCCAGGGCCAGGTCGCGGTTCTGCTCCGGATACATGTGATCGAAGCCGCAACCCAGGACGCCGATGGTGCGGCCGCCGGCGTTCATGGCCCCGATGTGGGCGAAGGCGTCGATGCCGAGGGCCAGGCCGCTCACCACGGTGTAGCCGCCCATGGCCAGGGCGGCGGAGAGTTTCAGGGCGCTGTCCCGGCCGGCGGGGGTGGCGGCCCGGGTTCCCACCACGCCTATCGCCACTTGATCCTCCGGCAGCAGGCGGCCCCGGACATATAGGACCGCCGGGGGATCGTAGGAATGGAGGAGCGGCGCGGGGTAGGAGGGATCGTCATAGGGGATGACCGTCACCCCGGCCCGGAGCGCCTTTTCCAGTTCCGGACGGGGATCGTATTTGGCCGCGGCCAGGATGTTTTCCGCCTTGGCGGCGGTGACCCCCTTCACCCGGGTCAGCGCGCCGGCCCCGGCTCCCAAGATGCCGTCGGAGCCGCCGAACTCCCGGATCAGCCGCCAAAGTATGGCGTTCCCGACGCCGGCCGCTGTTTTCAGGCGGATGAGGTTTTCCGTTAATTCGGCCACAGGTCAGATCTCCAGCGATTGCCCGCCGGCGAGGGCCAGGACGCCTGGCGGAACCGGATCCACCAGTCCGGGGAGGAATTTCCCCGCCTGGTGCGCCAGTATCTCCTCGTCCGTCAGGTGGCAGAGGAGCCAATGCGCGGGCGCCAAGGCCCGAACGAATCTCTCCGCGCCGGAACCGGCCCAGGGGCAGAGGATCAGCAGGTCGATTTGCCCCAGCGCCGCCGGATTAAGCCGGCTCGCGTGCTCGTTGTCGGCGTCGTGGTAAACCCGGGCGTCGCCCATCTCCACCAGGTAGCTGTTGTGGCCGGATGCGTGGTAGGTGCGAAACGAGGTTACGGAAACGCCTCCCATCCGGGCCGAAGCGGTCGAGGGCGGCCTTTGCCGCTCCGGGGATTCGAGCTCGATCAGCCGCCCGTCCGGCAACCGTCCCTTGAACAGGCGCATGGCCGCGGCCGGCCCCGCCAGCGCCGCCCCGGACGCCTGGGCGGCCGCGATCGTCTCGGCCGGATCGACATGATCCGGATGGGCGTGGCTGATCAGGATCAGATCGGCTTTTCGCGCCTGGGAGCCGCGGAAGGCCGGGCCGCTCCCCGAGCCGGCGATTTTGTGGAAAAAGGAATCGATGTAGACCCCGCCGCCGGCGTTTTCGAGGAATACGCCGGCATTGCCGGTCGAGGTGATCTTGAGCGCCATGGCCATTCTCCGGATTATCCGCCGCCCCTCCATGTATTGTAGCGCCCGGACGGGTTTCCGGCAACCGGATATTTTATGGCCGCTTCTCTGGCCAATAGCATGGCGCGCCTGCGTCAGATATCGTCCACCACCTCATAACCGGAACGGAAGGCCAGCGGGGCATTGCCGACTTTCGCCACCGAACCGATCCGGTGAAATTCGATCCCACGGTCGCCTAAATCCCCCTTTATGTCGTTACGGCTCCGCATCGCCGAACTTATGACCACGGTGTCGGCGTGGAGCTTGAACTCCATCCCGTCCTTCTCGCAAACTAGACCCCTCGGCGTGATTTTTCCCACCTTGACGTTGATGGCGTCGGCGCCGACGTTTTCCAGTTGCTGGGCGATAAGCTGGGCCTCCACCGGCGTATTGCCTTCGGCGGCCGAAATCCGCCGGGCAGCGCCGCCAAATCGCCAATTATGATCGGACTGGGTAAATGTCGTTTTCCGGCAGTCAAATCCGCTTTTTCCCGTATTTCTCCAGATCGTCCCGGTTGAAGATGTTGAAAGGGGTCTTCCCGTCGAGATAGCTGCGGATGCCGGTGAGCGTTTCATGCATCATCGCCACCCTGGCGTCGTAGGACCAGGTGCCGACGTGGGGCGCCAGCACCACGTTTTCCAAGTCGAGAAGCCCGGGGTTTATCTCCGGCTCCATCTCGTAGACGTCAAGGGCGGCGCCCTTGATGATCTTGTCTTTCAGCGCCCGAACCAAGGCGGCCTCGTCCACCATCCTGCCGCGCGAAGCATTGATCAGATACGCGGTCGGCTTCATCATGGCCAGAGTCTCGTCATTAATCAAGTGGTGGTTCTCCGGACGGTAAGGACAGTGAATCGTGACGAAATCGGCGGTCCGGATCAATTCTTCGCGCCCGACCTTTCTAGCGCCGACAAACACCTCCGCCTCGG
>JAISYD010000275.1 GCA_031270145.1 Planctomycetota bacterium | reverse complement strand
ATGGGCGCCTTAAATCATTCGCCAATATTTTTGCCTTTTTGCCGCCCCCGGTGCGCCAGAAGCTCCCCACCTTGAATTTGGATTCAGCCATTACTCGCTCCCTTCGCCGCCGCCTCAACGTCTTCCGCCGTGGACGGCTTGATGCTGTAGACCGTCACGTCATCGTCCTCCTCGTAACGCAACTGCGCTATCGCCGCCCGGTAGGACGGCGCCTCGACGACGGCGCGGATATCCTCGGATGCGCAGGCCGGGCGGTAGTGGACGAGGTATTTGGGCATGGCGATTTCCTCAAAACGGAATGTCGTCGCCGGCCGGATCGGAGGAACTGTAAGATGTTCCCTGTTCCGTCGGCTTCCTGGCCCGCTCGATCCAGGCGGGGTTCGGATTTTGGTTGTTCGCCTCCAGCCACCTGTCAATCCGGCTGTACGTCTTGGACGGATCATTCCTTCCCGGCTCGTCCTTGACGGTGCAAGAGCCGTGCAAACCGACGCAATCAAGCGCCTCGAAATGAATGTCAACGCCATCGCCGGCATACATCCCGGCCGACTTCAGGAACGCCTCCACCCGCCAGTATGCCTTTTCCGAGAAGGTCAGGAATTCCTTGATCTCGGCCTGCACCCCCTGGTTTCCCACCAGCAGCGTTAAGACGAATTGCTCGTCGCCGTTCTTGCTGTACTGGTGTTCCGCCTTTGTGACCTTCCAAAAATACGGGCCCGGCTCCAAGTGCCCCAAACCTTCCTGCCGGCCCTCAAGTCGCATATATGGCATGTCATGCTCCAATCTTTTCCAATATCGGATTCCCGATTTTCCTATGAATTTGACTCCCCATTAGTTCTTCAAAACGCTTCTTCGCCTCTTTTCCGGAGGCCGTCTTATATCCGGCCCTTTTCGCCATTGCCAATTCCACTTCCGGAACCGACGCCGAGCAGCAGGCCATAAACTCGTCCTCGCCCAGTCCGGAGGCCGAAAACGCCAGCATGATATCGGTGAACTCGCGTGTCGCCCGGCCTTCCTTAAGCCGGTAGCCAGGTATCTCCATGCCGCCGATTGCCGCTTCCCGCGCATGGGTCTTGACCGCCTTCGCCCATTTGTCCAAATGTTCCGCCACCTGGAGGACGACGGCCATCTGCGCCGGGTCGGTGATATGCGAAGCGTGCCACGTCTTCACCTCGGCCAGCGGCAACTTGGCGACCGCGCCGTCCGGCTCATACTCCGCCGCCACCTTGACAATCGGATCGACGGCCGCCGAGCAAGTCCCGTGCTTGACGCACCAGCCGCAAAACTCGCACATGACCGGCTTTCGGTCCGGCGCCTGGACGGCGGCAATCAGATCGGGGATGTAATCAGTTTCGGCCATGGTCAGGGAATAGGACTTGGCCTTGCAATAACGGCCATACAGTTCGTGCACCTCGCAAATGGAGGCGCCAAAGCGAAGCATAGCCATACGGGCATAGGCCGCCATTTGCGGGCCGTAGCTCCAGTCCTCGCCCGATTTGTAGTCAATGACGACAACCTTGTCGCCGTCAGACCGGTTGACCACATCGACAACATCCAGCGTCCCGAAGGTGATTTCCTCGAAGTCGTCGTTGACCAGGCTCATCCGCTCCTCGACAAGCCGGCTGTTGCCGGTGCGCTGCTGGATATACTGCGCGGCCCAGGCCACGCCTGGATGAATTTCAGCGCCGTTCTCAAACGGCTTGTCCAGTAGCAATATCCCCAGTTGCTCATGCTGCCGGCTGCCTTCCTCCGCCGCCTCCCCGACCGGAGCCGACTCGTAGCACAGGCACTTGGCCAGCATCGGGAGCTTGGACGGAGAAATCGCGTGATGTTCAATTTCAGGCGACATTGGCCTTCTCCTTCTGCTCGGCGCTCCAATTCCGCGCCTGGGCAATCAGCTTGGCCGGGGTCGCCATGGCTCTGACCCTATGGAGACTGGTCAAGTCTCGCCACGTTTGGGAGGCATTGATAAATTTGAGGTGGCGAAGATAGGCGTTGACCTCTTCCTCGTGCATGGCTAGAGCGGATTTGGACATGGCGTCGGGATCGTACGCAGAGTCGGACGGAGCGGCGGCCGCCGGAGGAAGCGGCTCTGGTTCGGTGGGCGGGAGAGGGCCGGACGCCACGGCCTGGGCCGGCGTCGCGGCTTCGTCCACGACATGGGCGTCGGCTTCCTTCGGCTCGGTCGGGCCAGCCATGCGCTTGCGGCCGGCGGCCCCGGCCAGAGGGGATGGTCTATCGTCAAAATCCTGCACTTCCTCGGGCGTGTAGTAGCCGGCGTTGACCTGTGGGGCGATCATGCGGATCGCCTTGCTGATGCACCGGGCGCGGAGCATGGCGTCCGGGTATTTCTGCCAGTTGCCGTCCTTGGCCTGCTCTTTCTTCCGGCTTCCCCCCGGTCCGCACAAGCCGGCGCGAACAGCGTCGTCGATGGTGAAACCTATCTCGATATCGTTGCCGCTGAACGTCCATTTCGCCCGACAGGCCTGGGCCGTGGTCTCAAGCCAAACGCATTTTCCGCCAAGCTCAAGATACCTGGCCAACATGGCGTCCGACTTCATTGACAGCTTACCTTCGATGATGTTGTACCGCCGGCCAAACTCCACCAGCGTTATCCGATCCGACATACAGGTAAGGGCCATAACCTGGGCCTGCTCCGGCTTGGTGACGCCAAACATGCCGCTGCCGGCGATCATCTTGCCAAGGCGCTCAATCGCGGCGAAAGCGTCCTGCTTAGCCAACTCATCGTAAATTATCATATCGTTAGGCATGGCTTCCCCTTTTCTCCTTGACAGACTCCGGCGTCCCGTTACAATCGCTCTTCGTCATTTCAGTTCCTTTCGTCATGGCCGTCCGTTGCCGCGGACGGCTTTTCCTTACTGGCTTTCCCCGCGCCAAGGGCGGGTCTATACTTTTGACATACGGCAAAAGGGTCCATCGGCTTGCTCTTCCGAAGGCAACGCCGATTAACGGCACTATACCTGGCGCATTCCCCACAACGGCGACTCATGCTCGTTTCTCCTTCTGGAAAACAATCCAATGCGTCTTTTTCTTGCGATTTCCGAATAGCGGCTTGTGCGGGGCCAGGGCCAGGACATCCGCCAATTTTATTTGCGTCTCGGCCCATTTGAAAACCAGCGTTCCAAGCGGCTGTAAAACCCGG
>JAISYD010000274.1 GCA_031270145.1 Planctomycetota bacterium | reverse complement strand
GGCAGGGCGGAAGACATCATAAAACTGCTGACCCTGCGCTTCGGCCTTCTCCCGGAGGAGACGCGGGACAAGGTGGCGGGTTACAGGGATCTGATCTATCTTGATTCCTTGTTCACGGTGGCGGCCATCTGCAAATCCCTTGACGAGTTCAAGGGGGAATTGGCCTAAGGCGGCCGAGGCGCGGCGGCTGGCGGCGCCCTGACGCGAAAATGCCGGAACTAGGCGGCTTGGGCGAGGGCCGGGGCGGCCGGCGTTTTTTCGCCCCCGTTTGCCTCCGGGCCGGTTTAGGCCTTGATCACCAGGCCCTTTCCCGCGCGTACGCCGGCCATGGCGTTTCTGGCGTCGATTATCAGCCGGCTGTTCCTGCCCACCAACCCGTAATCGACGCCAGAATGATCCGTGGCGATCACCACGGCGTCGTATTTTTTCAGCCGGCCGGCGGTCAGGGGGATCGAAACGGGGGAAAATCGGCGCTTCCCGATCCGGGGCGCGGTCGGGACGTACGGATCGTGGTAATCCACCCTCGCCCCCTGCCGGGAAAACAATTCGATCAGCCGCAGGCTGGGGCTTTCCCGGATGTCGTCCACATCCTTCTTGTAGGCCAGGCCCAGCAGCAGCACCCGGCTGCCGCCGATGCTTTTGCGGAAGCGGTTCAGCCCCTCCGCCGTCCGCGCCGCCACGTATTCCGGCATCTCCGAATTGATTTCCCCCGCCAGTTCGATGAAACGGGTGGGGCATTTGAACTCGCGTGCCTTCCAGGTCAGGTAAAACGGGTCGATCGGGATGCAATGCCCGCCCAGGCCGGGGCCGGGGTAGAAGGGCATGAATCCGAAGGGTTTGCTCTTGGCCGCTTCTATCGCCTCCCAGATGTCGATGCCCATGCGGGTGAAAATCCGCTTCATCTCGTTCACCATGGCGATGTTCACGCAGCGGAAAATGTTCTCCAGGAGCTTGCTCGCCTCCGCCGTTTCCAGCGACGACACCGGGACGACGGCGGGGCTGACCGCGGCGTAGAGGCTTTGCGCCATCCTCAGGCAATCCCGGGTAAGGCCGCCCATGACCTTGGGAATGTCCCGCGCCGAATGGCCGCCGGGATCCTCGCGCTCGGGAGAATAGGCGAGGCCGAAGTCGATCCCGCCCCGGAGCCCGCCTTTTTCCAGCCGGGGCAGGAACTCCTCGCGGCTGGTGCCGGGATAGGTGGTGGATTCGAGGCTGATCAATTGCCCGGGCCGGATGATCCCGGCCAGCGTCTCGGCGGCGGCGGCGACATGGCCGAGATCGGGTTCGCGTTGCCGGGTCAGGGGAGTCGGTACGCAGACCAGGATGGCGTCGGCCTCGGCCAGTTCCGCCGCCTTCCCGACGGCCCGGCCGCCCCTCTCGCGGATCAGCCGCATGTCCTCCGGCGGGACGTTTTTGATGTAGGCCCGGCCGGCGTTGAAGGCCGCGCGTTTGCCGGCGTCCGGATCGAAGCCGATCACCCGGAAGCCCGCCCGCGAAAAATTGGCGCACAGCGGCAAGCCGGCGTAGCCGATGCCGACCACCCCGATCAAGGCTTGCCGGGAGCTTGCTTTCCGCTGGAACTCCCCAAGCAGCCTCTTTTTCATGCCGCCCGCCGGAGCCGGGCGCCTTCCGGCTTTCCGCCTTCGCTCATTCTATGGCCTCGCCGCGCAGGCCGGAGCCGTCCCGGCCGATGTCGGGCGTTTCCCCGCCGCCGAGCCCGACAAAGCCCCTGGCCGATATCCTCCCCCGCTTGGCGAAGATGCGGCCAAGCGTTTCCGCCACCGGCGGCGGAACGAAGCGCGACACGTCGCCGCCCAGGGCCGCCGCCTCCTTGATCAGGGTGGAGCGGATGAAGGAGCGCTCGGCCGAGGACATGATGAACACCGTCTCCACTCCGCCGATGCTCCGGTTGGCCAGGGCGAGCTGGAATTCGTATTCGAAATCGGCGAAGGTGCGGATGCCGCGGAGGATCGCCCCGGCGCCGATGCGCTTGGCGAAATCCACCGTCATGCCGGCGAACATCTCGGCCCGCACATGGGGCATGCCCCGCGTCAATTCCCGGATCAGCCCCAGGCGCTCTTCCATGGGGAGGAGCGGTTTCTTGGCCGGGTTGTCCGACACCGCCACCACCAGTTCGTCGAAGAGTTCGGCCCCGCGCTCGATGATGTCCATGTGCCCCATGGTGATGGGGTCGTAGCTGCCGGGGAAAACCGCCACGCGCTTGCGCGCCATATCGGGACTCCTTTTTTCGCCTCTCCGCCGTCGGGCGCCGGGCTTCAGGCCCGGGGATGGAAATTGGCGAACGCCTCCACCAGGTGCGGGCGGTGGACGTGGGTGTATATTTCCGTGGTCTCCAGCCGGGCGTGGCCGAGGAGCATTTGCACCGCCCGGAGGTTGGCCCCGCCCTCCAGCATGTGGGTGGCGAAGGAATGCCGCAGCAGGTGCGGATAAACGTTTCGGATCAGCCCGGCCTTGAGCGCCGCCGTCTTCACTATCCGGAACACGCTTTCCCGCACCAGGCCCTGGCTGTTCCTCGACAGGAACAGCTTGCCGGCGGCGGATCGGCCGAAGCGTCCGCCCCGCAGGCAAAGGTAGCGATCCAGCGCCTCCGCCGCGGCCAGCCCCATGGGGGTCATGCGCTGTTTCAGGCCCTTGCCGAACAGGCGGATGGTGCGCTCGTCCAGATCGATGTCGACCCGCTCCAGGTTGCAGACCTCGCTCACCCTGGCCCCGGTGGCGTAAAACACCTCGAGGATGGCGCGGTTGCGGATGGATTGGGCGTCCCGGCCAAGCTCGGCGCACATCAGCCGCTCCACCTCGCGGGGGGACAGATCGTAGGGGAGGTGGGCCCATACCTTGGGGCAATCGGTGTATTGGCTCGGATCGTTGGGGATTAAATCCTCGATGCGGCAGAAGCGGAAGAAGCAGCGCAGCGCCACGAACATCCTGGCCCGGGACTTGGGGCACAGGCCCCGCCTGGCCAGCCATTCGATGTAGCCAGACACGTCGGCGCCGGTCACGGACTGGACCGAGCGGTCGGGCCCCAGATAGTCGACGAAGCTGCGGATGTCGCGCTCGTACGATTCAATGGAGTTCTCCGCCAGGCCGCATTCCACCCGGACGAAATTCAGGTATAGGGCGGCCGGCCCGGTGAAAGCCGATTCCGGCAAATCGGGATAGGACTTTTTCACGCCTTCCTCCTCGCCCGGGCGGCCGGAACATTCTTCCTTCCGCCTCCTACTTTCCCCGGGCCGGGCGATCCATTCGGCGAAAAAACCGCCCGGATCGCGAATCCGGGCGGTTGTCGGCCGGCGGCCGGCGCCGGGGCGGGGCGGGGCGGCTACCGGCGGTATTGGCTCCGCGCCACGTAGTGGGTGTGGAAGAGCTGGTGGGCCCTGTCGCTCAACGGCTTGCCGATGTAGCCGGCGTAAAGCTCCTTGACGTCGGGGTTGTCGTGGCTGCGGCGGATTTTGGCCTCCCGATCCTCCCTGGCCAGGCCATCGGCCCGGAGCTTGCGGAGTCCGTCGTGGACGCCCCAGAACTGGCCGCCGCCCCCGACGCAGCCTCCGGGGCAGGCCATGACCTCGATGAAATGCCAGGGCGGCTCCCCGCCCTCGGCCAGCGCCCGGCGCACCTTGCCGATCACGGTTTGCACGTGCCTTAGCCCGTGCGCCACCGCGATGCGCAGGCTTGTCCCGCCAATGTCGATGGTTTGCTCCTTGATGCCCTCCAGGGTGTGGATTTCCTCGAATTCGAGCTTTTCCGAATCCCTGCCGGTCATCAGCCAATGCGCGGTGCGGATGGCCGCCTCCATGACTCCGCCGGTTTCCCCGAAGATGGTGGCCGCCCCGGTGTAGGAGCCTAGGGGCGAGTCGGCTTTTTCCTCCGGCAGGTAGGGGAGCTGGATGCCGGTTTGTTTGAGCATGCGGGCCAGTTCGCGGGTGGTGATGGAGACGTCGATGTCCTGGTGCCCCGAGGAGTACATGTCCTTGGCCCGGACGATTTCGTATTTCTTGGCGGTGCAGGGCATGATGGAAACCATGAAGATCCTGTCCGCCGGCAGGCCGGTTTTCTCGGCGTAGTAGCTTTTCGACAGGGCTCCGACGATGGCCTGGGGCGATTTGCAGCTGGAGAAGTGCTCGATCATGTCGTTGTCGAACTTTTCCATGAAGTCCACCCAGGCCGGACAGCAGGTGGTGATCAGCGGAATCGCCCCCTTGCCGGACTTCAGGCGCTCCACCAGTTCGGACGCCTCCTCCATGATGGTGACGTCGGCGCCGAAATTGGTGTCGAACACCTGCTTGAAGCCCATGCGGCGCAGGGCGTTGTAGAGCTTGCCGGTCAGGTTGGTCCCGGCCTTGAGGCCGAAGGACTCGCCTATGGAGACGCGTACTGCCGGGGCGATTTGCACGATGCAGAACTTGTCCGGATCCATCAGCGCCTTCCACACCACCTCCGTCTCGTTGTACTCGTAGATGGCTCCGACCGGGCAGTGAGCCGAGCATTGGCCGCAGCGGACGCAGGGGCTTTCCGCCAGCTCTATGTCGCCGGCCGGCGCCACCACCGAGTCCAGGCCGCGGTGTTCGGTCGAGAGCGCCCAGACGTTCTGGATATCCTGGCAGACATGGGTGCAGCGGCCGCAATGGATGCACTTGCGGGAATCTAGCACGATGGATTTGGTGGAGGCGTCGATGGGGCGCTCGTTGACGATTTTCGGGAGCTTGGATTGCAGGATGCCGAAGTCCTGGGCCAGGCTTTGCAGCTCGCACTCGCCGGTCCTGAGGCAGGTCAGGCATTCGTTGGGGTGGTTGGAGAGGATGAGTTCGAGGATGGAGCGGCGCACCGAGACGATCTCGGCGTCCTGGGTGACGACGTCCATGCCCTCGGCCAGCGGGGTGCAGCAGGCCCGCGCCATGTTCGGCGCCCCCCTGACCTTGACCACGCAAATGCCGCAGGCGGCGGTGGGGCTGAGATCCGGGTGGTGGCAGAGGGTGGGGATTTTGACCTGGGCCTGGTGGGCGGCCCTCAATATCGTGGCGCCAGGCTCGACGCTCACCTGGATGCCGTTGATGCTGGCGGTAATCATGTCTGGTTCCTTGTGGGTGCCTTGGTTTTTAACGGAAAGGTCCGGCGCTTCCCGGGCGGCGCTATTCGGCTTCGGCCGCCTCCCGGGTCTTGAGCCTCGCCCGGTATTCGTCCAGGAAGAAATTGAGGGTGGACAGCACCGGATTGGGCGCGGTCTGCCCCAGCCCGCATAGCGACGCCCGTTTCATGGAGATGGCCAGGCGGCTTAGCTCCTCCAAATCCGCGGCTTCGCCCCTGCCGTCGGCTATTTTCTCCATCAGGAGGAGGAGCTGTTTGCCGCCGATGCGGCAGGGCGCGCATTTGCCGCAGCTCTCGTCGACCGTGAAGCCGAGGTAGAACTTGGCGATGTCCACCATGTCGTCGTCCTCGTCCATGACGATCATGCCCCCGGACCCCATGATCGAGCCGAGTTTTTTCAGCTCGTCGTAGCAGACCGGCAGATCCAGCTCCTTTCTCGGGATGACGCCGCCGGACGGGCCGCCGGTCTGCACCGCCTTGATCTTCTTGCCGGTGGCGGCGCCGCCGCCGATGGACTCGACGATGCGGCGCAGCGACATCCCCATCGGCACTTCGATGAGGCCGGAGTGCTTGATCTTGCCGGTCAGGGCGAACACCTTGGTGCCCTTGGACTTTTCCGTCCCCATGGAGGCGAACCAGGCGCCGCCCCGGTTGATTATGGTCGGGACGTTGGCCAGGGTTTCGACGTTGTTGACGCAACTGGGCATTTGCCACAGGCCCTTGACCGCCGGATAGGGCGGGCGGGGGGTGGGGTTGCCGCGCCGGCCCTCTATGGAGGCGATGAGGGCGGTTTCCTCGCCGCAGACAAAGGCGCCGGCGCCGAGGCGGATGTCGAGATCCAGGTCCCGGCCGGTGCCCAGGATGTCCTTGCCGAGCAGGTTGTAGCGGCGGGCGGCCTTCAGCGCCTTGTCCAGGCGTTCCACCGCCAGGGGGTACTCGGCCCTGACGTAAAACCAGCCGGAGGTGGCGCCGATGGCGTAGCCGGCTATGAGCATCCCCTCCACCACCGCGTGGGGGTTGCCCTCGAGGACGGAGCGGTCCATGTAGGCGCCGGGATCGCCCTCGTCCCCGTTGCAGATGATGAATTTTTCCGGCCCGTTGATCTTGGCGGTCAGCTCCCACTTGCGCCCGGTGGGGAAGCCGCCGCCGCCCCGCCCGCGCAGGCCGCTGACCAGGATCTCCTTGATCACCTCCTCGGGTTTCATTTGGCCCAACGCCTTCTCCAGCGCCTGGTAGCCGCCGTCGGCTATGTAATCGTCGATGGATTCGGGGACGATCTTGCCGGAATTGGCGAGGACGACCTTCACCTGCTCGGTGAAGAAGGGAGTGTCGAGGCTGATGGTGTGCCCCAGCAGGAAGTCGGGGACGCCCGAGAAGGATTCGGGGCGGCTGATGGCCGGCTCCAGATGCTCCGCCACCATGAGGCGGGAAAGCATGTCGTCCATTTCCACATAGAGGACCGGCTCCCGCCCCTTGATTTCGACCCGGATGAGCGGGCCGTGGCTGCATAACCCCATGCAGCCGGTGGGGACGATCAGCACGCTTTTGTCGAGCGAGTGGCCCTTCAGCGCGGACTGGACGGCGGACATCACCTTCTTGCAGCCCGAGGCTATGCAGCCGGTGGAGGCGCAGATGAAGAGGCGCGCCGTGAATTTGTCGTTTTCCGCCCGCTTGTTTTCGCGTATTTCGCTTAAATCGATTTTCGGCATGGTTTCACTCCTGAATGGCGCCCTTTGGCCGTTGCTGCCGGATAATGCGGAGGTCGGCCGCCTTCCCGCCGGCTTCGCGGCGCCGGAGGCGGCTTCCGCCGGGGACTACGGTTTTTCGGCGAAATGCTCGCGCCATTCGTGGACGATTTTCTTGACGTCGGGCGGAGTGAGGCGCCCGTAGGTCTTGCCGTTGACGATGGCCACCGGGGCGAGGCCGCAGCAGCCGACGCAGCGCACGCACTGCAGATGGAACATCTTGTCCCCGGTCGAGGCGCCGACGGCGGCTCCGGTCTCGCGGCTGAACTCTTCGACCAGCGCTTGCGAACCCTTGAGATAGCAGGCGGTGCCGGTGCAGACCGATATGACCGCCTTCCCCGGCGGCTGCAGCTTGAAGTAATGGTAGAAGGTGAGCGCCTCGTAGATGCGGGCCAGGGGAACCCCGAGTTCCCGCGACAGGTAAATGGCCACGTCGCGGGGGACATAGCCGCGGGAATTTTGGATTTCGTGCAGGATCATGATGAGCGATCCCCGCTTCGACTTCCATTTTCGCACCGCCGCCGCGACGTCGGGATCGCCCTCCGTCTTTTTGAGCTTGCTGGTGACGCCCTTGGCTTGTACGCTCATGACCTTTTTCTCCTTGTCGCTCCCGGCCGCTGACTCGTCCTCCGCCCATGCGGAAAGTTCCGGCGGCGACGCGAACGCGGATGCCGCCCCTTAGACGGCGCCGAACGCCGCCGTTCCCGCCTGCGCCGCCGCCAATTCCCCGGACAGGCGTTCCAGCGTGGCGGAAAAGGCCGGAAAATCCTCCCGCGCCGCGTCGGAGGGGCAGGGGAGGAAATACATCTCGTGGTGCGCCCGGGGGAGGAACGCGTCGGCCGCCGTCCGGCCGAAGCAACCGGGCAGCCCCCGCCTCGCGTCCGCCAGCGCGTTCCGGAACGCCCGGTGGGAAGCGAAGGCTTCGGCCGCCGCCGCCGATCGGTTGTAGGCGTAAAGCAGGATCGACGCCTTTCCGGAACCGCCGGCCACCAGCGGCAGCGACGTCCGCCAGTCGGCCAGGAAATCGTAGGGATCGATTAGCCAGATTTCGCGGGGATCCGCCTCCCGGGCCGCCATGACGCTCCAGCCGGATTCCCCGGCCAGCGTCTCCACCCCGGGCTCGCCGCTCCAGCGCTTCAATTTTTCGGCGTCCGCGTCGAACACCCGCCGCCGGCCAACCGGCAGGCAACCCGCCGCCGCCGCCGCCGATGGCCAGCTTCCTTTTTCAATGAAGGGGGCGCGGACAAAGTCCAGCTCGGCCGGTCCGGCTCGATTGAATCTCTCCTTGGTTTTTTCCGCCAGCGGGTAGGCGACGTCTCCGGCGAAGGGATCGAAATAATCAACCGTCCCGTCGCCGGCCTTCCAGCGGATGGCGGCCGCCAGCCATAGCAGCTTCAGGAGGTCGCCCCAATTGCCGGGTTCGTACAGAAGTCCGCCCCGGCTGCCGTCTCCGCTCTTCCAGTTCCAGCCGTCCGCCGTCATGCCGCCGCCGTTTCTGCGCACCGGCGCCCTTCCCGCGGGATGGCGGAAAGCTGGTCGGCGTCCCGGTTTTCCCGTGGGATAAGCCCCCGGACGGACCGGATGGGAGAACCCGCCCCTGTCCATGCAATTATACACCGGCCGCCATTGTTTTTCAAGGATAAATCGGCGAATTTTTCCTGTTGACAATCCGGGGGCGATTCCATAACATTTATGGCGCTGGACGGATTGAGTCGCCGGTTCAGGCGTTTTTCGGAAGCTTTTCCGTGAAAGAAGCGAAGCGCATAATGACGCGTATTATCGTTATGACGATCCTCCCGTCTCTTTTTCTGATCGGCCTCCGCCTCGGGTACGGGCGGTTGGCCGGCGTCCCTCTCCCCGCGGTTCCGGCGCCGGCGCGCCGGAATGCCGGGGCGCCGGCGCCGGGCTTGCTTTTCACGGTTATCCTAAAACATCCAATGTCGCCCTTGCTTAGGCAACCTTTTTTGCGGCGCGAAGCGAGGCGGCTCCCGCCGCCCGGATGTCCGGCTTCCTGAAGTTACGCCACGCCCATCTCCGCCAGTTCGGGCCGCCGGCCGTTTCAAGGTCGGCGCGCCGGCGGCTGGTTTCAATATTTAGGCCGTTCGCGGATTGGCTGGCGCTTCCGCTTCGCCGAATGGGCGCGGACAGCCTGGCATATATGGAAGGCGGTGGACGCGATGTGGGTGTATTATGGGCTGATTCTGCTTGCCGGCGTCGTTATCGGCGTCCTGGCCAGGCATTTTTACGCCAAGATTAAGCTCAAGTCGGCGACCAGGGAAGCCGGCGACATCCTCAACAAGGCCCGGGG
This sequence comes from Planctomycetota bacterium, assembly GCA_031270145.1. GTDB lineage: Bacteria > Planctomycetota > SZUA-567 > SZUA-567 > SZUA-567 > JAJBSZ01. The sequence continues at coordinate 1,321 of JAISYD010000274.1, read as the reverse complement.
GGATGCGGAAAAGCTTCTCCAGGACGCGAGGGTCAGGGCCAGCGAGGAATTGCTGGCCTCCCGGCGGCAGTTGGAAAACGACGTTAAAAACGAGCGCAACGAGTTGAAGCAGCAGGAAAAGCGCCTGCTTAAGCGCGAGGACAACCTGGATCGCAAGTCCGAGACGCTGGAGGAAAAGGAAAGCCAGCTCCGCGGTTTCGAGGATCGGCAGGAGAAGCGGGCGCGGGATTTGGAGGCGAGGGCCGGCGAGATCGATGCCTTGGTGGCGGAGCAGAGGGAGGAACTGCACAAAATCTCCGGCCTGTCGCCCGAGGAGGCGAAAAAGGAGGTGCTTAGCCGCACCACCGAGGCCCTGGAGCGCGAAATCGCCGTCCTGGCGGAACGGGCCGACGCCAGGGCCAAGGAGACGGCCGAGGAGATGGCGCGCAAATACATTTCCACCGCCATCAACCGCCTGTCCGTCGATTACACCACCGAGCATGTGGTTTCCACCGTCGAGCTCCCCTCCGACGAGATGAAGGGCCGGATCATCGGCCGCGAGGGGCGCAACATCCGCGCCTTTGAAAACGCCACCGGCATCGACGTCATTGTCGACGACACCCCGGGCGTCGTTGTCCTTTCCGGCTTCGAGCCCATCCGCCGGGAGATAGCCGTCCGTTCCATGCGAAAACTCGTCTCCGACGGCCGCATCCACCCCAGCCGCATCGAGGAGGTGGTGCAGAAGACCCGCGACGAAATGGAAAAGGTGGTGGAGGAGATCGGCAAGGCGGTGGCCCTGGAGTTGGACGTCCGGGGGTTGAAACCCCGGGAAATCATGCTGCTTGGCCGGCTCAAGTTCCGGACCAGCTACGGCCAGAACGTCCTCGACCATTCCCGCGAGGTGGGCTTCCTTTCGGGCATCATCGCCGCCGAGTTGGGCCTGGACGAGCAATTGGCCCGGCGCTGCGGCCTCCTGCACGACATCGGCAAGGCGGTCGATCACGAGGAGGAGGGCACCCATCCGGAACTGGGCGGGGAGATCGGCCGCCGTTGCGGCGAGCCGAACGAGGTGATCAACGCCATCGTCGCCCATCATTCGGACGCGGCGGCGGAAAGCCTTTACGCCACCCTGGTCCAGGCCGCCGACGCCAGGTCGGCCGGCCGGCCGGGCGCCAGGCGCGAGACGCTGGAGAAATACGTCAAGCGGCTGGAGCGGCTGGAGGCCATCTCCAACAGCTATGCCGGGGTGGAGCGCTCCTTCGCCATCCAGGCCGGCCGCGAGCTCAGGGTCATCGTCAGGGCCGAAAAAATGGACGACGGCGACGCCTCCCGCACCTGCCGG
>JAISYD010000121.1 GCA_031270145.1 Planctomycetota bacterium | reverse complement strand
GAAGCGGATGACTATTTCCGGTTCGCCGGCGGCGGCCCGTACCGTAGCGGGGAGCTGGGCAAGAAACAGAACCGCCGCCAAGGCGATCACAACCCGACAGACAGATTTTACGGTCATATTCCTTCTCCTTGCCAAAAAAAGGAAAGCGCCCTCCTTCGTTCCATGGCGTAAGGCGGCCTTTCCCGAGAAAAATGCTCTTGTTGACAAACAAGGTTGCTTAACATGAATCGCGGCCATTTCCTCGGCCAGGAACTCGGACGCAAATCCGCTTGCCGCCATTGAAAAGAAGTCAACCCGCACGATGGGAACAAAGATTTCGTATGGAGCCGGGAGTACCGGTCGAGAATCCGGAATATCCGCTTCGGCATGGAGTCGACGTTTGCAAAACCAGCTAGCGATCCGAAGTTCCCCTACTGTATCCCCGGCAGGCGCGATGTCAAGTTTTTTCCGCTGGCGCGTCTCGTCTCTCGGGCGTTTTTATGGAGAATGGCGCCCCAGCCGCCCGGCCCGGGATTCCCGGAACAGGCCCCGTCGGCGTAAATCCATGCCTCCGGTTCCTCCTTCATTTCTTTCTCCGGCCGCATTTCTATAAATTACCCCGGGAAAAAATCCGCCCCTTTCTTGACAAGACGCGGCAAGGCGGTAAGATATGCTGGGCAAAGACGGCGACAACGCGGTTACGCCGATTGCCCTTGCTTTATTCTCTGTGATCCAGGCTTTTGCTTTTACTTGCGAACGGTTCGCGCCCCCGGCAAAGCGAAAAAAAGGGAGAGTACGTAACTGACGCTTCGCGAATCCCCATAATCAATAGTGGGATCGCGGCGCGCGGGCGGTTTGGCGGAAAAATCGTGGGAAATTGCATGGCGGCAACTTTCGGTCGTTTTTTTTTAAAGGAGAAAGGCATGAGAAAAGTTTTATTGGCGTTACTCCTGACGGCGCTGGCCTTGGGCACGGCCGCTTCCGGGGAAAAGAAGTGGCGCATCGCCCTGTCGAACGACTACGCCGGCAACTCCTGGCGGCAAAGCATGATCTCCGACTGGAAAAAGGCGGCCGAGACCGCCATCCAAAAGGGCCTCATTGAGGAGGCCCCGATCTTCACCACCAATGAAAGCTCGGCGGCCGAGCAGGCGGCCCAGATCCAGAGCCTGATCATCGAGGGCTACGACGCCATCGTCCTGAACGCCGCCTCCGCCACCGCCCTCAACTCGGTGGTGCAGGAGGCGCTGGACGCGGGCATCGTCGTCGTCTCCTTCGACAACGCCATTACCAACGAGAACGCCTGGCGCCTGATCACCGACTTCGAGTTCATGGGCCGCACCCAGATTGAATACGTCGGCAAGCGCTTCCCGAACGGCGGCAGCCTGCTGGAAATCCGGGGCCTGGCCGGCACCTACGTCAACGACGCCATCCACAAGGGCATTGTCGACACTCTGGCGAAATACCCCAAGCTCAAGGTGGTGGCCGAGGTGTACGGCGACTGGACCGCCTCCGTGGCCCAAAAGGCGGTGGCCGGCATCCTGCCCTCGCTTCCCGAAGTCGTCGGGGTGGTGACCCAGGGCGGCGACGGCTACGGCGCGGTCAAGGCCTTCGAGGCCGCCGGCAAGCCCATCCCGCTGGTCCTCATGGGCAACCGCTACGACGAACTGGAGATCTGGAAGGAATTGCACGACAAGAGCGGCTACGAAACCATCTCGCTCTCCATCGCCCCAGGCGCCTCCACTATCGCCTTCTGGGAGGCCATCGAGGTGTTGAACGGCGCCGATGTGCCCAAGGAAATCCGCTTGCTCCCCCTGGTCATAGACACGGTGGCGAAAATGGAGAAGGCCATTAAGGTCACCCCCAAGGGCGGAGTGGCCACCATCGTCTACAGTCAGGAATGGGTACAACAGATGATCGCCAACTTCAAGGCCGGGAAACTGCCCCCGCCCGATCCCGAATGAGGCGGACATGACGCGGTCCGACGTTGTCGAGATAAATGGCGTCGGCAAAACCTTCGGCGCCATGCGGGCGTTGGCGGACGTCAGCCTGACCATAGCCCCGGGCGAATGCCTGGGGCTGGTCGGGCACAACGGCGCCGGCAAATCAACCCTTATGAACATCCTGACCGGCATTTTCCCGCCCACCTCGGGGACTTTTTCGCTGAACGGCCAGGTTCAGGGCGCGGATTACGACGTCCACGCGGCCAATGCCCGGGGCGTGTGGGCGGTGTTCCAGGAGCTGAGTCTCTGCCTCAACCTCACGGTGGCGGAGAATCTGCGGGTCTTCCATCCGGAATTCCGCGGCTGGGGCTGGCGCAAGCGGGCCGGCGACGCCATCACCGCGATCCTGGACCGGATTTTCCCCGGCCACAGGGTGAAGCCAAACCGGCGGGTGGAAACCCTCACCCTGGGCCAGCGGCAAACGGTTGAAATAACCAAGGCCTTCGCGGCCGGAGACGGCCTGCGGCTGCTAATCCTGGACGAACCCACCAGCGCCCTCGATTACCACACTGCCCGGCAGCTTCTCGACCACCTCAACCAAATCAAGGGCGGCTCCGTAAGCATCGTCTATATTTCCCATATGCTCGACGAGGTGCTGGCCACGGCGGATCGCATTGTGGTGATGCGGGACGGCCGCGTCGCCGGCGAGGCGAAGGGCGGGGAGGCCACCCGGGAGCGGCTGATCGAGCTGATGGGCGGCAAGGCGGAGGCGGCCGGAAGCGGCGACGCGCCAAGGCGCGATCTTTCCGGCCGGCCGCTGCTCATTTCGCCCCGGCGCCGGGCCGGGGAGCCGGAGGGGCGGCGGATCGAACTGCGCGAGGGCGAAGTGATCGGCTTGGCCGGCTTGGCCGGACACGGCCAGACGGAACTCCTGATCGACCTGTTCGACTGGCGCAAGAACCCCGATTACGGCATCCGCGGCCCATTGACCTTCATACCGGGGGATCGCCAGCGCGACGGCAACTTCCCCCTCTGGTCCATCATCAACAACCTGACCATCCTGGTCTACCCCAAGGTCAGGCGGCGCCGGATAATCGATCCCGCGCTGGAGCGGGGCATCTCCGGCCGCTGGCGCGATGCCATCGACATCAAGGTCGCGTCCCTCCAGGACAACATCATGAGCCTTTCCGGCGGCAACCAGCAGAAGGTGCTTTTCGCCCGCTGCCTGGAGTCGCCCGCCCGGGCCATCCTGATGGATGATCCGACCCGGGGCGTGGATGTCGGCACCAAGGAGATAATCTACCGGCTGATCCGCGAGGAGCGGGATCGGGGCCGGAGCTTTGTCTGGTACACGACGGAGATGGGCGAGCTCAGGCATTGCGACCGGGTGTATGTTTTCCGGAACGGCGCCATCGCGGCCGAAATGCCCGGAGCCGAGGCCACCGAGGCGGCCATCCTCCGGTCGTCGTTTTGACGCTTGGCCGGGCGCGGCGCAAGGGAGGTCAGCAAAGCATATGTCGAGTCAGCCTCAATCCCTGGACGCCCGGAAGGGCGGCCTCGCCCGCTGGGGCGAAAGCCTGGTGCCGGCGGTGTCGCTTCTGGTGGTGTTCATCCCCATAGTCTACAAGCAGCCGAACCTGCTGTCGCCGGAGCGCTACCACGCGCTGTTGACCATGACCCTGGTCTTCGGCATACCCATCGCCCTGGCCTCGCTTGGCCAGATGCTGGCCATGTCCATCGGGGAAATCGACTTCTCCATGGAAAACCTGGTGAGCCTGACGACCTGCGTCATCGGCGCGGTGATGGGCAAAAACCTGGCGCTCGGCTTCGCCCTGCTGTTCGGCATCCTGGTCGTCTACATGCTGATTGGCGCTTTCGTCCATCTGAAGAAGCTGCCCTCGATCATCATCACCATCGGCATGTCCTTCATCTGGACGGGGCTGGCCATCACCATCCAACCGACCCCGGGCGGATCGATCCCGGCCCCGCTCGTCGCCGCCCTGCGTTTGAAGCCGCCCTGGATCCCCTACCCCGTCGTGGCGGCCGCGGTCCTGGCCCTGGTCGGGCATTTCCTCATGTTCAAGACCAACCTCGGCATTTTGGCCCGGGGGGTGGGCGACAACGTCAAGTCGATCCAGCAGGCCGGGCACTCGGCCCTCCGCGTCCGGGTGGCGGTCTTCGGCCTGGTCGGCCTTTTCGGCATCCTGTCCGGGGCGACCCTGGCCGGCCTGACCACTTCGGCCGATCCGCTCCTGGCCAAGAACTACACGCTGCTGTCGGTGGCGGCGGTGGTGCTGGGCGGCGGCGCCTTCGTCGGCGGCAAGGTGTCGGCGGCGGGGACGGTCCTGGGCGCCTTCTCCATGCACCTGGTGACCAACCTGCTGGTGGCGCTAAAGATTTCCACCGACTGGCAGGCTGGCGTCAAGGGCATTATCATCCTCCTGGCCCTCTACATCGGCGGCTTTTTCAAGCGTACCGGCAAGGTCCGGTACTTTTAGGCGGGAAGGCGGGCATGTCCACCCTCAAGTCGCTCCTGGCGCACAAGTGGCTTTGGTCCTACCTCGGCGCGGCGGCGGTGTTCGGGATCATCGCGGCGGCGTCGCAAAACTCCCTTCTCACCCTGTCCGCCTCCATCTCCTTCGCCACCTTCTACATCCTGGTTGGGATCGGACAGATGCTGGTGATCACCACCGGCCCCGGCAACATCGACCTGTCGATCCCCAACACCATCGCCTTTTCGGCGTCGCTCGGGTTCACGCTGATGAACGAGACCAACGCCAACATCCCCTATGGCGCTATCGCCGGCATCGCCGGCGGCGGCGCCATCGGGATGTTCAACTACGCCCTGATCCGCTTCATCCTGATGCCGCCGATGATCGCCACCCTGGCCTCCAGCCTGATTGTCCGCAGCCTCTCCATCATTTATTTCCGGGGCATGCAGATCAAGCCGCCGGAGGGGCTGGCCTGGTTCGTCAACTACCGGGCGGGCGGGGTCGTGCCGATTATTTTCCTGGTCGCCCTGGCGCTGGCGGCGCTTACCCAGTTGATTTTGGCCCGGGCCCAGTACGGCCGCTACATCCATGCCATCGGCCAGAACCTCAAGGCGGCCTGGCTCTGCGGGGTGGACGTCAAGCGCTACAAACTGATTACCTACGCCCTGTCCGGCGTCTTCGCCGGCCTGACCGGCATCCTGCTCGCCGCCTTCACCGGCGGCGCCACCATGAGCATGGGCGACGAATATATGCTTAACTCCATCGCCGTGGTGGTCATGGGCGGCTCCAGCATTGCCGGGGGCGACTCGAACGTCATCGGCATCGTCGGCTCGTCGGTCCTGCTCTACCTCATTGTGAACCTCTTGAACATCCTCGGCATGGAACCGGGGATCCGCTATATCTTCACCGGCGGGGTAATCATCGGGATCATCTTCCTGAGCGGCGAAAAAATGAGCCGGCGCTGAGCCTGGGGAAACCTGGAATGGAAACCGCCACCCTGCTCTGCTCCTGCGACGACCGCTCCGGCATTGTCGCCGCTCTTACGCATTTCGTGGCCGAATACCGCGGCAACATCATCGACCTGGATCAGCACACCGACAGCCGGGAAAAAAAATTCTTCATGCGCCTGGTCTGGGACATCGGCGCCTCGGCCCTGTCGCGGGAGGATCTCCCCGCCGCCATGTCCCTGGTGGCCAAGAAATTCACCAACATGAAATGGCGGCTGTCCTTCGGCTCGCCGCTGCCCCGGATCGCCATCATGGCCTCCACCGCCCCGCACTGCCTGGCGGATCTGTTGCTCCGCCGCCAGATGGGCGAACTGCCTGGCGAAATCGCCCTGGTCATCGCCAACCACGAGGATTTGGCCGGCCTTTGCCAACATTTCCAGGTCCCCTTCCGGCACATCCCGGCCAGCCGGGAGAACCGGGCGGAGGCGGAGGCGGAGCAGTTGCGGCTACTCCGGGAATACCGGATCGAGTTGCTGGTGCTGGCTCGCTACATGCAGGTACTCGGCCCCGGCCTCACCGACGGCCGGGAGGGCGGGATCATCAACATCCACCATTCCTTTCTGCCCGCCTTCGTCGGAGCCAAGCCCTACCACCAGGCCCTGGCCAAGGGAGTGAAGATCATCGGAGCCACCGCCCACTACGTCACCGCCGAGCTGGATCAGGGGCCGATCATCTGCCAGGACACGGCCCCGGTGAGCCACCGGGACGAGGTGGAGGATCTCATCCGCAAGGGGCGCGATATCGAGCGGCGGGTGCTGGGGGCGGCGGTGCGCCTCCACCTGGAGCGCCGGGTCATCGTCAGCGGCAATCGGACAATTGTGTTTTGAGGGGCCGGGCGCCCAACGGCGTCAGGCCGCCTTTGGCCGGCGTTTCCAGGCAATCATGCCTTCATCCAGCCATAGGATGCATCGGCCGAGGTTTTGGGCCGGTATTCGAGGCCGATCCAGCCTTGATAGCCAAGCCGCTCCAGCTCAGACAGGATGAAGGGATAGTTGATTTCCCCGGTGCCAGGTTGGTTGCGCCCGGGGTTGTCGGCGATTTGGATGTGGTCGATGCGCCCGAAATGCGCGCGGAGGAAGCCGACCAACTCCCCGGACGTGCGCTGGGCGTGATAAACGTCATATTGCAA
>JAISYD010000033.1 GCA_031270145.1 Planctomycetota bacterium | reverse complement strand
CGGCTCCGGATGAATCCGAGTCAAATACTTCCAGTCCCGGCGCCGGCGGTTCTCCGGCCGCGATCCGGCCGGCGAAGACAAGACCAATCAACAACAGCCACCATGCGGCTTGGCGAATCATTTGCGTCTCCTGGGGATTTATTCAAGTTCCGGGAAATCCGGCCGCCACCATTCCGGCATTTTGGCGGCGCCCTCCTTGCCGAAGATTCCGTCGTCCCGGATATGGCGGAAAGGATCGGCGGCTAGGGGTACTCGTTCGGAATAAACTTTTTCCAAATCCAGGCCAATTCGGATGCCGGGATCGGAGCGCACCGTTTCGGCTCCGCCGGAACCAAAGGTGACGACGTAGTATTCCTTTTCCAGTTGGGGCAACCGGGCGCCCCATTGGTCGTAAACCAATTGATCGAATTCGGCCCGGAGCAGCTTGCCGTCCAGCGAGACTTCCACCGGCTTGGCGAGGATCACCATCACCGCTCCCACCTGGCCGGCAAAGTCCGGCAAGTTGTTGTAGCGCTCGCCCAGACGCTCCTCCAGCTTGACCCGGTAGCGTTCGACCGCCTCCGGGGTGGGCGGCGCCTCCGGCCGCGGCCCGGCCTCGGTCAGCTCCTCCCCGGCCTCGGCATCCCCAAGCGCTTCCCGGGTTTTAGGCGGAGCGGGCGGAGTCCGCGGCGTCTTGGCCGGCGGTTGGGCGTCCGGCTGCGGATCGATGTTGCTGTTGGGGTTTGCCCGGGGCGGCGGCAATAAATGATCGGAAAGCAGGGGCGGCATTCTTCCCGCGCCTCCCGCCTTTTCGCCGGCGGCGGCGGAAAGGGAGGGAACGGCGGCCAGTGCGGCGAGGAGGAACGGAAAAACCGCCAAATGGTTTCGGCGGGCGTCGGCTAGGGTTCTGGTCATGGTTAAGCCCTCAAAAAGGCGGTTGATGGCGCGGACGCGTCGCCGGTTACGGGTTTCCACGGTCCTCCATGCTCTTTTATCGGCCCTTTGTCCGTCTTGAAACGGGGTTTTTGCCGGTCTCCCCCAAAAAAATGCTGAAGCGGCCGGCGCGGCAAGACCGATAATGAGCTTGTCGCGGTACTCTGAAAGAAAGGCGAGACATGGCGAATCGGGATTGCTTGCCGACCCAGTTTTTCCTGAAGCCTGGCTATGCCATGGCCAATCGGGATGCGTCGGTGTTCCGTACCGTGCTTGGCAATTGCGTGGCCGTGACTTTTTTCGATCAGAATAACTGCTTCGGCGGCATGAACCAGTTCGTCTTCCCCAAGACCACCCGCCGGGAGGACATGACCACCCAATACGGCAATGTCGGCATCCGGGCCCTGTTCAAGATGCTGGTCGACATGGGGGCCGAGCGGGGGCGACTGGTGGCGCATATTGTCGGCGGCGCCGAGTGCGAGGTCTTCAACGACGGCGATCTCGGCATGAAGAACATCCAATTGGCCCGCATGGTTCTCCAGCAACTGCGCGTGCCGGTGATTTCCGAGGACGTCGGCGGCCAGATGGGCCGCAAGGTCATTTACCACTCCGCCACCAACGAAATGATTATTTTCAAGGTGAATTCGCTGCGCAATTGCGACTGGTTCCAGCCCGGCATGGATCTGCGCTACGATTTTTTCGGCCGCTGAGGCGGCGGAGAGCGGCCGGCGCGGCGGCCGGGGAATCGCCGCCTTCACTTGTGCTTATTTCCATCTTCCCGCCAGTTTCGATTTGCCACGCCTGGCCCGGCCCGCTATACTATGGAGGGTAGGGAAGCCGGGATTTCAATCCCGCCTGTCTGTTTGCGCCCGGTTCCGCGAACGGCATGGCGCGCCCCGGCCGCAACCTGGAAAGAAAAAGGCGATGGCCACCCTCAAATTGAGCATCGACGCGGTCACCTCCGGCATGCGGTTGGCCGAGGCGCTGACCGACGCCGGCGGCGCCGTCCTCATACCGGCCGGTATAAGGTTGACGCCGATATTCGTGAACCGCATCAAAAAATGGGGCATAAAGTCGATCGCGGTGCTCACGGACGACTCCGCCTCCGAGACCGCGCCCGCCGCCCCGGCGGTGATCGCCTCCGCCCCGCCGCCGGCGCCGATCCCAACCCCGGAAAACGAGGAATTCGCCGGGCGGGTGGCGGACTGGGTATCCGGGCGCTTCGCCAACGTCGGGGACGATCCCCTGATGACGGCGCTCCGCGATATCGTCGTCCGGCATCTGGCGGCGCACGGCAACGACGGGCCGCTCGCCAAGGCGCTGAATCTGCCGGGGGACTGGACCGCGCCATGCCGATAGACGCCAAGAAGCTCAGGACCGCCATCGAGTCGATAAACGATCTGCCCACCCTTCCGTCGGTGGTGACGCAGATCATGGGGCGGCTCGGCAACCCCTCCACCAACGCGGCCGACATCGGCCGCCTGATTGAGCAGGATCAGGCCCTCTCCGGCAAGGTGCTGCGCCTGGTGAACAGCGCCTATTACGGCTTCCCCAAGCAAATCAAGTCGGTCAGGCACGCCGTGGTGATCCTCGGCTTCAACAAGATCCGCACCAGCATCATGACCGCCTCGGTCTTCGAAACCTTCAAGAAGGAGACGGCCGGCGGCCTGGACATCAAGCGCTTTTGGCAGCATTCCCTGGGCGCGGCCCTGGCCTCGAAGGCGACGGCCGAGGCCTTCGGGGCGGTGCAACTGGCCGAGGACGCCTTCATCGGCGGCTTGCTGCACGACATCGGCAAGATCGTCATGGATCAGTTCCAGCCGGCTATTTTCGGCCCCATCGTGAAATTCGCCGCCGAGCGGAAACTCCTGATCACCGAGGTGGAGGCCAAGGTCATGAGCGGCTTCAACCACGCCGCCGTGGGGAGTTGGCTGATAGAGAAATGGCGGCTGCCGAACGAGGTGGTGCGCATGGTGGCGGGGCACCACGCGCCCCACCGCTATTCGGAAGAGCGGGAATTGGTCGCCTTTGTCCATATCGGCGACATCCTGGCCCGGGCTCTGGGAGTGGGCAGCGGCGGCGACAATTGCATGCCGGCCTTCGATCCGGCGGTGACGGCCAGCTTCAGGCTGGACCGGGATTTCCTCGACCGGTGCGTCGAGAGGGTCATCCTGGAGATAGGCAGGGCGGGCGAGTTTTTCTCGCTGCTGTCGAGTTAAGGCTTCGGCGAAACGAAACCGCCCCCGGGCCGCCCACTCCGCGCCGCCGCCACGAATGCCTTGAACAGGGGATGCGGCTCCACCGGACGGCTGCGGTACTCGGGATAAAACAACACGGCCACGAACCAGGGGTGACCCGGAAGTTCGACGGCCTCCACCAGTCGCGAGTCCGGATTCGCTCCCGACACCGCCAAGCCGGCCTGTTCCAGGCGATCCAGCAGCAGCGGATTCACTTCGCACTCGTTCCGGTGCCGCTCCCGGACAAATTCGGCGTCCCCGTAGGCGGCTCGGAGCAAAGTGCCCTTCGCCAGGGCGCAGGCATAAAGGCCTTTGCGTCCGGCAACCCGCTCGTGGGTGGGCTGGCGGGCGGCGTCCATCCGGATCAGCGCCGCCAGGGAAAAATCGGAGACGCCGGGAGGGATGCTGGGGTGCCGGGCCTCGGGAATGCCGGCCGCGTTCCGCGCGAATTCCAGGACGGCCAGCTCCATGCCGAATCCGGTGGCCAGGAGGGGGACGCGGTTCTCCCTGGCCCAGCGGATGGTCAGGAGCGTCCCGTCCGAGCCGATCCTCCCCGCCCCGGCGGGGACGACGATCCCGCGCACGCCGCGGCATAAGGCGTCGATATTGCCGGGGCCAATCCGCTCGGCGTCCAGCTCCCGCCGGATCACCCGGACTCGGTTGGCCACGCCGCCGTGGAACAGCGCCTCCGACACCGACTTGTAGCTGTCGCCGCCGGCCTGGAGCGCCCCGGCCACGGCGATTTCCAGCGTTTCCTCCGGGGCCGCCGCGATGGCGAGCATTTCCTCCCAGTCCCGGAGGTCGGGCCTGGCCTCCGGCAGGTTCAGGCGCCGGCAGACGAGATCGTCGGCCTTCTGGTCGCGGAGCATCGCCGGCACTTCGTAAACGCTGTCCCGGACATTGCGCTCGTCCAGTACGCAGTCGCGGCGGACGTTGCAGAACATGGCGATCTTTTCCTTGACCGCCTCGGGCACGTCGTTTTCGGAGCGGCAGACAATGATGTCGGGTTGGATGCCGTATTCCCGGAGTTTTTGCACCGAGTGCTGGGTGGGCTTGGTCTTGATCTCGCGGGAGGCGCGCAAGAGCGGGACCAGGGTTATGTGGATGAAAAGGGCGTCGCCGTCCGCCCGCTCCAGCGAGAATTGCCGGAACGCCTCGATGAACGGCATCCCCTCGATGTCGCCGACCGTGCCGCCCAGCTCCACCATCACCACGTCGATGTCCGGCCCCTCCAGGCGGACGAACGTCTCCTTGATGGCGTCGGTGATGTGCGGCACCACCTGGACGGTTCCGCCGCCGTAGACGCCGCGGCGCTCCCGGTCGATGACCGACTGGTAGATGCGGCCGGTGGTGATGTTGGAGAGGCGGCCCAGCCCGGTTCCGGCGAAACGCTCATAGTGGCCGATATCCAGGTCGACCTCGGCGCCGTCGTCGGTGACGTAAATCTCGCCGTGCTGGCGCGGATCCATGCCGCCGGGATCGACGTTGATGTAGGGGTCGAGCTTGAGCATGGCCAGACGTAGGCCGCGGCGCCGCAACAACAGGCAGATGGAGGCCGCGGCCAGGCCCTTGCCCACCGACGACACCACCCCGCCGGTTACGAAGATGAACTTGCTCATGCCGTCCTCTTCCCGCCTATTCCTTCCAGGTCACGCTCATGGTCCGGAGCCGCGCCACCACGTCCGGCATGGCGGCCAGCAGCAGTTTCGCGTCGGCGTCGCCGGTTTCGTGGCTGATGGAGACGCGGATGGAGCCGTGCGCCAGCTCCACCGGCACGCCGCAGGCCAGGAGGACGTGCGACGGCTCCAGGCTGCCGCTGGTGCAGGCCGAACCGGACGACACCTGCAGGCCCGACATGTCGAGGTAGCCGAGGATGGCCTCGCCCTCCGCCCCTTCCACGCAGACGGAAAGGAGGTTGGGGATGCGGTTGTCCGGGTCGCCGTTCCTGGTGATTTTCCGGATCGCGCCGGACAGGCCCCGCCAAAGCTCCTCGATCAGGGCGGCCTGGCGCGGGCCGTCGGCGATGTATTTCGGCGCCAGCTCCGCCGCCTTTCCCAGCCCCACCGCTCCGGCGACGTTGGAGGTTCCGGAGCGGCGGCGACCCTCCTGGTTGCCGCCGTGCATGAAGGTGGCGAGGCGGACGCCCTTCCTGAGGTAGAGGGCGCCGATGCCCTTGGGGCCGTGGAACTTGTGGGCCGAGAGGCTGAGCGCGTCGATCCCCAGGCGGTTGACGTCGACGTCCATCTTGCCGGCCGACTGGCAGGCGTCGGTGTGGAAGGGGACGCCGGCGCCGCGGGCGATGGCGGCCAGCCGCTCTATTGGTTGGATGCTGCCGATCTCGTTGTTGGCGTGCATGATGCTAACCAGGCCGGTATCGGGCCGGAGGGCTTTTTTCAAGTCGTCCGGATCCACCTGGCCGGTTTTCCCGACCGGCAACAGGGTGAAATCGGCGTAGCCGTTCTTCTTGAGCCACTCGAGGGGCTCGAGGACGGCGTGATGCTCGATGGCGCTGGTTATGATGTGCTTTTTCCTGCCTCCCAGGGCCGTCCCCTGGATGACCCAGTTATTGGACTCGGTGGCGCCGGCGGTGAAGAAGATTTCCTCCGGCGAGGCGCCCAGGAGGGCGGCCAGCCTTTCCCTGGCCTTTTCCAGGGCGGCGCGGGCCTGGCGGCCCAATTCGTAGTATTGGGAGGAGGCGTTGCCGTATTTTTCGCAAAAATACGGTTGCATGGCCGCCAGGACCTCCGGATCCACCCTGGTGGTGGCGGCGTTGTCCAGATAGACTATCTTCCCTTCTTCCATTGTCGGATCCCTTTCCGCGCAAGCGGCGCTGTTCGAAGCTGGCCGGATGGGATTGGGTCGCCTTTCCGGCCTTGGCCGCGGACTTGCCGAATTATGGTTCATTTTTCAAATAACGCAAGCGCCGTCCGATCCGGCGCGGCTGGTTCCCGGGCAATCTCCCGGTTCGGCGGCGTTTGCGGACGCCGGAACACGCATCGGCCGCTATTTTTGGGCGGGGTGGAAGCCTGGATGGTGGCCGGGATGACCTTCGCAGTTGCAACTGGTGTTTTGCCAATCGAAGCCCAGGGCTTTCCAGACATCCGGCGTTTCCTCGCACAGGCCAAGCGAGCAGACCGGGCGGAGGATGTCGGCCGCTTGGCGGTAGAGGGCAAGGCGCATCTCGAAGGGATAGCGGGCCAGAGCGTATTTGCCTTTGAGCGCCGGCGCCGGCGCCAACGGCGCCCGGAGTTCGGGATCCAGGCAGGGATAGAGGCCGGGATCGGCGCGCAACGCCCCCAGCGTGACCCTTTCCGGCTTTATCCTCGCCACCTCCTCCGCTATTTCCCGGTAATCGTAGCCATGGATCATCGGATCGATCCGCACCCGCACCCGCCAGCCGGCTTGTTTTAGCTTGGCGGCGGCGGCCAGGCGGCCGTCGCTGTCGGCGGCGCCCTTCTCGTGCTTCTTCTGGGCTTCGCGGCAATTGACGGAGAAGGAGACGATGATGTTTTGGCAGGGTCTCCTTTCCAGCAGGGACCGGCAATCGTCCTCGCCGCCCTTGGTGACCAAAAGCAGGGTGTGGGGCCGACCCTTTGCCTCGGCTTCGCTGCGGAACAACTCGATCAGCTCTCCCATGATCGGCCGGAAGGATTCGAAGGCCAGGCTGTCTGAAAGGTTGCCGGCGTTGGCGACATAGGTCTCCAGGTTGTCCCGGCCGATCCATTGCCTAACTTCGGCGAGCAGATCGTCCGTATTGGTGGCGGCGCTGGTGCGGCCGTGGTCGTAATAGGGATCCTTCAAATAACAGTAGGAGCAGAGCGGGCTGAAAGAACAGCCCCGGGCATGATCCAGGGCGTAAAAATTGGGACAGATGGTTTCGACCGGCGTGGTGCGGAGAATCTCGACAAAGGGCCGATCCTGCGGTTCCAGGGTGTAGCCGGATTCCTTCTTAAGGCTGGACATATTGGCATCTCCTATGATAGTCACATATATTAGCCGGTATATGGTATAATATAATAAAGATAGGTTTACTTGTCAATTTTTTTTCCGGATCGGGCGGACATATCGCAGGGCCGACGCATGAAAATGAGTAGCCGGTTATTTTACCGCTTGCGATGTGTAAAACCATATCTGTCAATTTGTTTAGCGGACGGCGATGGCGGGCGGGCTTATTTCCGAATCTCTGGCAGGCGATTGACGGCCGGCAGCATGTAATGCCGGTCCGGAATGCAGGGGCCGGAGAGGCGGCGCATGATGCTTCAGGGCGGCGCATAACGGGGAAACTGCCTGTCAACCATCGCTCCTCGCCGTCCGCGATGTCTTCCG
>JAISYD010000282.1 GCA_031270145.1 Planctomycetota bacterium | reverse complement strand
AGCATGCCCATCATGTTGCCGGCCGCGCCCTGGTTTTTGGCCGCGTCTCCCAGGGCGTTGGCGGCCTGGAATTGGGTGTATTTGTTCAGATCGCCCAAAATGCCCATCTGAGAGCGCTTGTCGAGGGCCTGTTCCACCTCCGGCGGCAGGCTGATGTTTTCAATGAGGAACTTGTTGAGGGTCACGCCGTATTCGTCGAAATCCTTCTGCAGGTGATCGCGGAGGAAGTCGCCCATCTCGTTGTATTTCGACGCTAGGTCGAGGGCCGGGACCTTCGCCTCGCCCAGGGCGTCGGCGAAGCGGCTGATCAGGATGTTGCGCAGTTGCCCCGAGACGTCCTCCGAGACCAGGACGGGGTTGGTCCCGGCCAGGGTGACGATGAACTTCCCGGGATCGGAAATCGAAAAGGCGTAGGAGCCGAAGGCGCGCAGCCGGATGGGGCCGAATTCGGCGTCGCGCAGCATTATGGGGTTGGCTGTGCCCCATTTCTGATCGGTGAATTGGCGGGTGTTGACGAAGTAAACGTCGGCCTTGAAGGGCGAGTTGAAGGCGTAGCGCCAACTTTTCAGCGTGGTCAGGATGGGGATGTTGTTGGTGGAAAGCTCCACCCGTCCCGGCTTGAATACGTCCCCGAGCTCGCCCTCGTGGAGGAAGACGGCGGCCTGGCTCTCGCGGACGATGAGTTGGGCGCCGTTCTTGATCTCGTTGTCGGCGCGGGGAAATTTCCAGACCAGGGTGTTTCGGGTGGCGTCAACCCATTCGATTACGTCTATGAACTGGCCGAAAGCTTTTTCCTTGATGCTGTCCAATATTCCCATGCGGCGTTTCCTTTCCGGAAAGGGGAGACGTCCGTCTCCAGTCCTGCCCTAAATTATTTTCGCTCCGCCATGATAGCGGGGAAGGGGGATTAAGGCAAAGGGAAAACAGGTGAAAATGTTCATGGCCGGGCCGGCGGAGAAGCCCCTCCCTTTGGCGTCGACCGGAAGATGAACCGCCGCCAAGCCTCACTGTCATTTTGACAAGCGGCTGGGCCTGGTCTTTGTCTTTTGGAACCATGGCGGAGGTTAACGGAATTTATAAAAATATCATTGTTTTAGTAAAATCAATAAGTTGCGCCAATAAAAATTTTACCTGGCTTAACCATGCCGCAATACGGCAAGGCAATTGCTACATATACCGTCATTGCGTTTGGCGGCGCCAGTCCCTTGGCTGGCGCTCTTCATTACAACTTATTCAAATCGGCATATAGGAGCGAATGATGGGCAAAATAATCGGCATTGATTTGGGAACCACCAATTCCTGCGTATCGGTGATGGAGGGCGGCGAACCGAAAATCATCCCCAACAAGGAGGGTAGCCGCACCACTCCGTCGGTGGTGGCCTTTACCGCCGACGGCCGCCTGGTCGGGCAGTTGGCCAAGCGCCAGGCCGTCACCAATCCCGCCAACACCATCTATTCCATCAAGCGTTTCATGGGCCGTCGGCATTCCGAGGTCGGGGCGGAGGAGAAGATGGTGCCATACAAAGTGGCCGGAGGTCCGGACGAACTGGTCAAGGTCGAGGCTTTCGGCAAGACCTACACTCCGCCCGAGATCAGCGCCATGATTCTCCAGTACCTTAAGCAGTGCGCCGAGGACTACCTTGGCGAGAAGGTCGGCGAGGCGGTGATCACCGTTCCCGCCTACTTCAACGACGCTCAGCGCCAGGCCACCAAGGACGCCGGCCGCATCGCCGGCCTTGATGTCAAGCGCATCGTCAACGAGCCCACCGCCGCCGCGTTGGCCTACGGTCTCGACAAGAAAAAGAACGAGAAGATTGCGGTCTTCGACTTGGGAGGCGGCACCTTCGACATCTCGATCCTGGACGTCGGCGACGGCGTCTTCGAGGTGCTGGCCACCAACGGCGACACCCACCTCGGCGGCGACGATTTCGACGAGGTGGTCATCGACTGGATACGCGACGAGTTCAAGCGGGACCAGGGCATCGATCTCCGGAACGACAAGATGGCCCTGCAGCGCCTGAAGGAGGCGGCGGAGAAGGCCAAATGCGAGTTGTCGCAGGCCATGGCCACCGACATCAACATACCCTACATCACCGCCGACGCTTCCGGCCCCAAGCATCTGCAGTTGAACCTCAAGCGGGCCAAGCTGGAGGATCTGGCGGATCACCTGATCGAGCGCTGCCGCCAGCCCTGCACCCAATGCCTCAAGGACGCCGGCCTCTCGCCCAAGGACATCGACGAGGTGGTCCTGGTGGGCGGCTCCACCCGCATGCCGGCGGTTCAGGCCATTTGCAAGGAAATCTTCGGCAAGGAGCCGAACAAGGGCGTGAATCCGGACGAGGTGGTGGCGATCGGCGCTTCCATCCAGGGCGGCGTAATCGCCGGCGAGGTGCGCGACGTCCTCCTGCTGGACGTCACTCCGCTAACCCTGGGCATCGAGACCCTGGGCGGCGTGATGACCCCGCTAATTCCGCGCAACACCACCATCCCGGTGTCGAAGTCGGAGACTTTTTCCACCGCCGCCGACAACCAGCCGGCGGTCGACATCCATGTCCTCCAGGGCGAGCGGAAGCTCGCCAACGGCAACCGGACGCTAGGCAAGTTTCAACTTGACGGCATCCCGCCGGCGCCTAGGGGCGTGCCGCAGGTGGAGGTGTCGTTCTCCATCGACAACAATGGCATCCTCTCGGTTTCGGCGCGCGACAAGGCGACCAAGAAGGAGCAGACCATCACCATCAAGTCCGCCTCCGGGCTTTCGGAGGAGGAAATCAAGAAAATGGTGCGGGACGCCTCCGAGCACGCCAAGGAGGATGAGGAGAGGGAGAAGCTGGTCCAGCTCCAGAACCAGGCCGATCAAACCGTCTACCAGATGAACAAGACGCTTAGGGACAACGCCGACAAGATCGACTCCGCCGACAAGGAGAAGATCGAGGCCGCCCTGAAAAAGCTTGAGGAGATCAAGGGGTCGGAAAACGCGTCCGACATAGAGGCCGCCATCAAGGAGGTGGAGACCGCGTCGCACAGCATGGCCCAGAAAATGTACGAACAGGCGCAGCAGAAGGCCAAGCCATCCGAGCCGCCTTCCGCCGAGGCCGCCGACGGCCAGCCTGGCGGCGCCGGCCGGCCGGGCGACGACGGGGTGATGGACGCCGACTATACGATGGTCGACGACGACAAGGGCAAA
>JAISYD010000006.1 GCA_031270145.1 Planctomycetota bacterium | reverse complement strand
GGATCCGCCTTCCTCCTGCGGGAGGCGCTGGCCGACGGGGAAGCCGCCTGGGGAAATGAAGACGAGCGGCTGTCCCCCACCCTGCTGGCTTTGGGCCGGGATTTGGCTGTTCACGCTGGGGACTACGCCGAAGCCGAACAGGTTGTCCGTCGTTGCCTGGCAATCAGGGAACGGGATTGGGGGAAGGATAGTCCCGGCGTGGTGGAACCCCTAACCCTCCTCGGAAAAATCGCCAATTGGCGGGGCGATTACCGGGCGGCCGATCCCCTGCTACGGCGGGCCTTGCTGGCGGCGGCTGGAAACGATCCCGATGGGCCGGGCGAGGCAGCCGCCCTGGCGGCCTGGGCCGAGTCCTTGTTCGACCGGGGTGATTTACCCGGGGCGGACGAGGCCGCGTCCAGGGCCATCGCCATAAGACGAAAGCTCGGCGGCGTGGAATATTCCGATTTGTTCGAAACAGTGCGTCTATACGCATCGATCAAGTTCGCCCGGGGCGCGAACTCGGCGGGTCTTGCGTTTATTGAGGAAATCATCGCCCTGGCCGAAGTGGATTATGGCGACGCCCATCCCGGACTGGCGCAACTCCATGCCGACGCGGCGGTTATCGCCGAATCGCTGCGCGAGAAGGGCAAGGCGTTTTCCCACTACAATGCGGCGGCGCGACTGGCGGAAAAAAACTTGCCTGAAAGCCACCCCCTGCGCCTTTTCATAGCCGGGGCAGCCGCAGAGTTCCAGTTGTTTCAGGGAGAAGTTGAACCGGCGCGGCTTGAACTTCTCCATGCTTGGGAACTGGCTTCCGAATCCTTGGGCGACAGTCATCCGATAACGGGAGACCTGGCCGGTCGCTTCGCCCTGGCTTGCGTTTTTTCAGGGGATAACGGGGAAGCCCTGACCGCGGCGGGAGCCTCGGAGCGGACGACCGCGGCCAGGGTCGCCGCCGCCTTCGCCGTTTCCTCGGAGCGCCAGCGCCTGGCTTTCGCCTCATGGTTCCCGGGCGACTTGCGGCTTTATGCGCCGCTGGTTCTCGCCAACCTCGCCCTGCTTGACATTCCGGAAAGAGATGGAGCGGCGGCGGCCTATGCCAGGCATCTTCTGCGGACCAAAGGCATGGTCCTGGATTCGTTCCTTGAGGATCGAACCGCCGCCCTGGCCACGCCGGAAGGAAAGGAGGCGCTGGAGCGACTGAACCATGAACGGAGTTTTCTGGCCCAGCTTCTGCTTGCCCCGCCCGATGGCGCGACCGGACGGGAGGACTACCGTCTGCGGACGGAAAAGACGCGGGAGGAGACGGAACGGCTTGAACGGGAATTGGCGGAAATCTCCGGCCAAACCGTCCGCCGGGCCGCCTTGGCGTCTCCCGGGGCGGTGGCCGGAGTTCTGCCGGCGGGCTCGGCATTGATCGAGTTTTCAACCTTTCTGCATCTGCCGGGGCCGAGCGGCTCCGAGTCGTCGGCCTCCGGACCGCCCCCGATACGATATATAGCCGCCGTTATCCTCTCCGGCGACGCCAAACCCAAAATAATCGCCTTTGCCGCCAAGAGCGGAATTGACGAATTGATCGTCCGGGTGCGGGACGGCATGCGCGACGGTTCGGCCGTGCATGACGATTTGCGGAAACTGCACGACCTGATCTGGGTCCCGTTGTCGCCGAGTCTCGGCGACAACCGGCGGATCTTCATCAGCCCTTCGGGGGAATTGAATTTCCTTTCCTTTGCCGCCCTGGTGACGCCGGAGAGACGATATCTGGGCGAGGAATTCACGTTGTCCTATGTGGCCAGCGGGCGCGATCTGTTGCGGCATCCGGCTATGGACGGCATAGGCGCGGCGATCTTCGCCGATCCCGACTTTTCCGCCATTCCGGTTCCCGGCGGAGCCCGGGCGGCAGATGTTCCCGAAGCGTCCGGCTCCGGAACCGCATACCACTTTCTTTTCGGCCAGGGAGGCCGCCTGGTTGCGGCGGGGATGAAATTTCCCAGCCTGCCCTCGACCCGGACGGAAGCCGAATCGCTGCGGAGGATTTTCACAGCCGCCGGCCATGCGCCCGATGTCTGGCTCGGGGCCGACGCCACCAAGGCGCGCGTCCGGGCACTCAGGCGTCCCGCCATCGTCCATTTCGCCACGCACGGTTTTTTCTTGCCCACCGTTGGCGGCATGACCGGCCGTTTCCTGGTGGCAGGAGGCGAAACGGACGCGTTCGGCGAAAGCTCCCTGTTCAGATCCGGGCTGGCCCTTGCCGGGGCGGCGGCGGCGCTGACCGGAACCACAGGGGAGGAAGGCATCCTCACCGCCGGGGAGGCGGCAAGTCTGGATCTGCGGGGGACGAGGTTGGTGGTCCTATCGGCCTGCGACAGCGGGACCGGCGATCTTGCCGGGGACGAGATTATCGGTTTCCGCCGCGCCTTTGTCCAGGCCGGCGTCGGCGACATGCTGCTTGCCCTCTGGCCGGTCGAGGACAGGACGACAGCCGGGATTATGCGCGGCTTTTACGAATATTACTTGCGTGGCCTGCCGGCCGATCTGGCTCTGGCCCGGGCGCAGAGGGACGGGATGGCGGTCCGCCGTTCCGCTGGCGGCAGGCTGCATCCGCGTTTCTGGGCGCCGTTTGTCGTCAGTTTCCAGGGTTCCCCGCGCCCGGAATAGGCGCGGACCGCAAACTGGGAAACCGTATTTTTCCGGTTACACGAAGCCCCTCGCGGCGTCCATAAGAATGTGGAACGCCAAACACGGATCGGAAAACGAGGGAAAAACCATGTTTCATATACGCCGCGTCCTGTTTTGCTTCGCCTTGGCCTGCATTGTCCCGGCCTGCCAGTTGCGCGCGTCGTCCGGTGAAACGCCGGAACCTGTCTATAAGCGCCTGTGGCTCATGGATCCCGGCCTGAAACTGCCGGCACTTTCCCTCGCGATTCCCCGCGACTGGCGGGTCGAAGGCAACGTCATGGTCCGCTACAGTCTCCCGGTCGCCGACCGCGCCATCTGGCTCCGCTTGGTCAACCCGGCCGGGGGATGGACGCTGGAATTCATTCACCCCCTCGGGAATTTCATCTGGCCCGATCAAGACGATGACGGGAACGCCGATCTGACCTTCAACCATGAACTGCTGGCCAGGAACCTGCGACCCCGCGACGCTGCGGCCATGCTCAATGAATTCGTCCTGCCCCTGATCCGGAAAATCAATCCCGACGCGCCGGAGCCGGTCATCCTCGCCGATACGAACCGACGCGCCGCCATGACCGTGGGGATGGGGGAAACCCTCAGCCGTTTCAAGCTGGGAGTCACCGGCCCGGAAAAGGACGGGGAAGACCGGGTCGAGCGCTGGAGTTGCGAATGGCTGGGCATAGTGAACGCTCGCGAGGGCGTATCCACGCCTCCCGATCTGATTGAGGAGATCATTCTCCGGCATGTGTCGGTGAACCCGGAATGGGAGTGCAGAGTTGAAGAGACCACCGTCTCCCGCTCCTCCTGCCGCGATTGCACATGGCCGATGGTCAGAATGGATGAATTCTACGGGCAGGCATGGAAAAGCGGGAAATGGTTGGAGGAAAACACTGTTGCGCAGCCGGCTGCCCGGCGTTTCCGCTACGCCGCTCCGACGCCGACAGCCAAACCCCTTTCACCTAAACATGCCGCCGGATATGTCAACGCCGTCGCCGAAGTCCTGTTCCTTGATGATTTTTCCCCCGACAGCATCGGTAATTACGAACCGGCCGGGGAAGAATGGCGGTTGGCGGATTAAGGAAGCGCGGACAAGCGTCATTCACTCGTGGCAAAACAGGGAAAAAGAAACTTCGAGGTTTTTTTGGCGACTTGCAATAGGTCCCGTGAAATAGTCATGCGATTGTTTTACGTACTCCGGAGGACGCCGCCACCACGCACTTCCGCCCGACGATGTATACACACCGGCCCGGCATTGATGGGCGTCTTCCGGGGTTTTCAACAACGCGACCGCATACGTTGCATAAGGAAAAGTATTTTGCTTTGACTGACATGGTGAACCTTGCTATCAATATAGTGATATAACATGGGTGGTTGTATGGTCCCAATTCCCTAGGAGAAAGCGCAAAATAAGTTAAAGCATCGCCAAGAATAACCGGCGCCATAAATCGGACTTGCATTTGAAAGCCACCACTATCAACGTGCAGACGGTCCGGAAACATCCCTCACCCCATAAGTGTCTTTTGGGGGTGCGGCTGTGTTTCCACGTCTGCGCAGGGCTGTGGTGGCCCCTCAAATGCCGTGGATGGTTGCATCCCCTTTTCCCCTCCATAATCCGATTTGTTTGACTCCAACATCCTGACCGACGTAGGTGATGTCGTTATGTCATCGCTTGCCGGAGTCGGCGGCGCAAAAGAGGTTACACCGCCCGACGGGGATGTGCCGTGGCGGGTGTTCCAGACTCACGGGCCTATGCTGCATGGAGGGTTATCATGTCGATCAAGAAATTATGGACAAGACCCGTCATCGCGACGGCGGTTCTGATTGCGGCCTTCGCGCCGCCTCCGGCCGCCGTGCGGGCCGGCGAGGATGTAGGCGTCCGCATGGTGCCGCCGGAGCCCAGGGACCCGGCGCCGACTCCTCCGGCGCCGCCGGAACCCAGGCCGTTCATCCCCAGGCTGCAAACGCCCGGGGCGGAGCGGCCGGTCCGCCTTCAGTCGCTCGCCGTCCGGGCCGAACTGCGGGGCGGCTTCGCCGAGATCAGCCTGGACATGCTTTTTTCCAATCCCAACGACCGCGTGCTCGAGGGCGAATTGCAGTTCCCGTTGCTGCCGGGGCAGGAAATCAGCGGCCTGGCCCTGGACGTCGGCGGGGAGATGCGCGACGGCGTCCCCGTGCCGAAGGCGCGCGGGCAGGAGATTTTTGAAACCGTGGTCCGGAACCAGGCCGATCCGGCCCTGCTCGAGGCC
>JAISYD010000338.1 GCA_031270145.1 Planctomycetota bacterium | reverse complement strand
GGCGGCGAACATTGGCCGCCGGGACTGGGAGTTCGGCCCCTGGGCCTTCCGTCCCATGAGCGCCAGATCCATTTTGTCGCGGAGGTCGGCCGACGGCAAGGACCGCGCCCTTCTCCTCTGCCTGCTGGCCGGGGAATACGGGCTTGAGGCCTGGCCGGTGTTGGCCCGCCTGCGGGACCGGCGTTTGCCGCCGGACGAGGCGTCCAGCCTCGCGCTGCCGCTCCTCGACCATTTCAACCACTCGCTGGTCATGGTCGGGACGGAGGACGGGAAGCCGCTCCTTTTGGACGCATCCAATCCCTACCGCCCGCCCGCCGTCATGCCGTCGCAACTTTCCGGCAGTTTCGGCATGGTCATTTTCCCGGATTCGGCCAGGCCGGTGGAAATTCCCGACCTTGGCGCCGCCGCCTGCCTCTGGGAGGAAAAGGCCGATGTGACGGTTGACGAGGACGGTGGCGTCCTTTGGGAGGAGGAGATTGTCGCCTCCGGCGCGGCGGCCGAGGCGCTCCGCTTCAATTTCCAGAATCCGGACACGCGCGACCACGCCTGGGAATCGTTCCTGTCTTCGCGAGCCGGCGTCCCCGGCGCGGTGTGGAGCGAATTTTCGGAAGACCCCCGAACGCCGGCCTCCGCCTCCTTTTCCGGCCGGGCGCGGCTTGGTCGCCTGGCCTCGCTCCTGGACGGCCGGGCAATCCTGAAAACGCCCCCTCTTCCGGGGTTCGGCGCCCCCGGTTCCGGCGGCCCCTCCTTTCCGCTCTCGCTGGACGACATGGCGATCCGCGGCCTGCGCCGGCATGATTTGTCGCTGCCCTACGGCTTCAGGATAACCCGCGACATCCGGGTGCGCTATCCGGATGGCTGGCGGCTCGTCAATCCGGCGCCGTCCTTTCGGCGCGAATACGCCTTCGGCAGCGTGTCGCTTTCCTCCGAATCCTCGCCCGGCGTCCTCGCCGTCAAGTTCGACGTCAATAATCCCTCCCGTCTCCTGGCGGCCGGGGATTTCCCCGATTTCCGGGAAATGGCCGCCCTGGCCAAGCGCTGGCTGAATCCGATCCTCGCCTGGGAGACGCCATGATCCGCCGACTGGCCGTTGCCCTGCTCGCCGTCCTCGCCCATCTCCCGCCGGCGGAGCCGGGAGAGTCCGCCGCCCCGCCGCTGGCCGACATGGCGCGCCAGCTTTTCGATTATCCGGCGTACCCGCGGGGCGATCGCGACGGCATGGTCCGGTTCGCCATCGCCGCCTCCAAGGATTTCCAGGGTACGCCGATGGCTGAACTGGCGGCGCGGCTCGCGCTGGCGTACGATCCCGCGTCGCTCTCGTCCGTGGCCGTCGGCGAGGCGGAGGCGCGGCGGCTGCTTGATTCCGAGACTGATTTGGATCCAGGGCTGCGCGACGTCCTGCGGCGCTTCCTGGCCCGCGCGCTCGCCGCCGGCGGGCGCCGGGACGAGGCGCTCGCCCTGCACCGCCGGCGCGGGCTCGCCATGTCCTGGCTGGCGGCCGGCCCTTTCCACGGCCGCCGTACCGCCTCCCTCAATTCCCCGGAACTGCCCGAGGCCGGTCCAATCATCGTCGGCGACCCGACGGCCGAGCCCCCCGACGCGGCCCGGTTCCGCGAATGGCGCGCCAAGCCGCCCTGGCGGCGCATCCCCGAGAACCGAGCCTTCCCGTTCGTCCGTCCCTGGCGCTGGCCGGAGCTGGAGAGGAACGGCGCCATGCTCATGTTCACCGGGCTGGTCATGGACGCGCCGGACAATAAGGCGATCTTCCATGTCCACGCCGATGTCTCCTGGCGGCTTTACATTGACGGTCGGATGGCGGCCGAGGTGGACCGGGACGGCTCGGCGGAGGAGCCGGTAGAGCATTTGGTGTCCTTCCCGCTCGCCGCCGGCGCGCACGTGGTGTTCCTGCACCTCTTCCACCCCAATCCGGGCGTCGCGGCCGACGCGGCGCGCGTGGCCCTCAGGCTCGAGTCAAGCGCCCCTTTCGCCTGGGACTCCGGGGCGGTGGAGCCCAAGCCCTTCAAGCCGGTCAACGCGAGGCGCGAGGCGCGGCGACTCAAATACCTCGAAGATCTCCACGCCGCCATGGACGGGGCGCCCATCCTCGCGGCCGCCTACGCCGCCGCCTGCCTGGGGCAGGGGATGCCGGACGCCGCCTCCTGGTGGATGGACCGGGCGGCCCGGGCCGAGCCGGCCAATGTCAATCTCAAGGCGTTCGCCGGCGTCCTGACCGCCGGGAATCCCCTGTTGCCGCCGGAAAGGCGGCTGGACATGGCGGCCGCCTGGCACCGGGAAGCCCTGTTGGCGCGGCCCGATATCGTCCCGTCCCTGCTCTTCCTCGCCGCCGCCGCCTCCGACGCCGGACAAGCGCGCGAGGCCCGCCTCCTCGTCGAGAGGGCGACCGCCGCCAATTCGAACAGCATCGACGTGAAGCTGGCGCGGGCCGCCTGGGCCGATCGCTTCGCCTCCTCCGCCGCCGCCCGGGCGGCCTGGGATGAATGCGCCCGGGCCTTCCCCGATTCGCCGTCGGTACAATTGGCGGTGGCCGCCGCGCCGGGCGAGGATTCCCTCGACATGGAACGCCGCCTGGCCGCTTGCCGGGCCGCCGCCGCCGCCGGTCCCTACATCTCCGACGCCAGCCTCCGGCTGGCCGGGGCCCTGGCCGATTCCGGCAATGGCCAGGAGGCCGGGTACGTCCTGCGCGACGCGGCCGGGCTTTTCGCCGGCGACGCCGACGCGCTCCGGGGAATCGCCGACGTTTATGCCAAGCTGACCCTGCACCGGGAAGCGGTTGAGGCCATGTCCGAGGCGGTGCGCCTGGCTCCGGACAATCCCGATTTCTGGCGGCGACTGGGAGATCTCCATATGGAGACGGGCGATCCCGCCATGGCGCGCAAATACTGGGACGCCAGCCTCGCCGCCGATCCCGGCCAGTTCAATCTGGCCGACATGGTCGATTCCCTGGCCGGGAAGCCGGACCCCCTGTACGCCGACGCGAGGTACGACGCCATAGCCATGACCGCCGCGGCTGACGTGAAACGCTATCCGGGTGATGTGGCCAGGCTTCTTGAGCGCTCGGAATTGACCTTCGCCGCCGATGGCTCCCACCGCCGGGTCACCCACGAGGTGGATTTGGCGAAAAACCGCCGGGGAGGCGAGGCGCTGGCCTCAATGGACGCCCGAGGGGAGATGCTTACCGCCCGGATCGTTTTCGCCAACGGCCATACCCTGGAGCCTGAGCCTTTCCCCGCCCAGGGAGGCTTGCGCCTGCCGGTCGTTCCGCCGGGGGCGGCGCGGGAATTGAAGGTGCTCGAATCGGTCATGATCGATTCGGACGACACGCCGCTGGCGCCTCCCTGGTTTTTCCAGGACATTTCGGGCCGGATACCCTTTTTGATCAGCGAGTATGTGGTCCGCACCCCCAGCGGATTCCCGCTGGTCCACGCGGTCCGCAATTTGGGGAACCTGGTGGAATTCGATTCGTCCCGGGAAGACGGTTTCGAGGTGAACCGCTGGACCGCCAAGCTGAATCCGCCAAGCCGCGAGCCCGACGCGGTGCACATCTCGGAACGGGTCCCATCAGTGGAGATAGGCGTCAAGACCACCTGGGAGGATGTGGCTTTCCGCGAATGGCGGCGCCTCGAATGGCGCCTGAAGCCTTCCCGGCGGATGTTTTCGCTGTTGAGCTTTCTGCGCCCCGGCGGTTCCGGAAGCCGGCCGGATCCGGAAAGCGCCGCCAGGGCGATTTACCGCTACGTCTGCGACAACATCGATCCCAATCCGGCCGGGGAGATGGCCGCCCATATCCATGCCGATCATATGGGCGACCGGCGCCTCCTGCTCTTGGCCCTCCTGAGGGCGGCCGGCCTGGACGCCAACCCGGCGGCGGCCCGGCCCAACCCCAATTTTCTGCACCCCCCGTCCTGGGAACTGCCGTCAATGGACATTTTCACCACGCCCCTGGTCCGCCTGGCCTTGCCGGGCGGCGTCGTCCGCTGGCTCGACGCCAGATTCGACTCGCTGCCCTTCGGCGGCATTCCGGACGATCTTTCCGGCGCCACGGTCCTGACCTGTTTGCCGGACGGCCCGCTCTTTGAAACCATGCCCAAGCTGCCGGCCGAGGATTCGCTGGTCGCCCGGGATATGGTCCTGCGCCTGCCGGATCGTCCCGGTGACGCCGCGATGGCTTCCGGAAGGGTCCTGACCCGGGGGGTAGCCGGCCTGCTCCAAAGCCGGGCGCTGCAGCAAGCCGGCCCCGACGAGCGCAAGCGGATGATCCTGGGCATGGTGTTTCCGGTTTTTCCGGACGGCGTCTTGTCATACCACGAGATCGCCCGGACGGAGAGGGTGGAGGCGAGTTCCAATTTCTACTACGAGCTGGAAAGCCGCCACCCGTTGGAGGCCCGTCCGGGCGGCGCCATCGCCATATCCCTTTGCCTGCCGCCGCCCGGGATCATATCGGCCGAGACCCGCAACCTTTCGCGGCGCCGCACCACCTGCCACATCCGGAGCGAGCGCATAGCCGAGGATCGCAATTCCTTCATCCTGCCGCCCGGCGCCTCCCTCGTCCGCATCCCCGGGGCGGCCCGCATCCCCAGCCGTTTCGGCGTCTACCAATTGCGGATACTGCCGAGGGACGACAACCGGCTGGAAATAATCCGCGACTATCATGTGCCGGCCCAGCGCATTCCGCCCTGGGAATGGGCGAATTTCCTGACTTTCCTGGAACAGATCGACATGGCGGAAAAGCAATGGATCGAATACGCCCTTCCCGCGGCGGGGAATTAGGGTTGCGGCGCCGTCCCGCTTTCGCGCCGCACCCATCCCCCCTCATCCCAGCAGCAGCGCGTTCTCGAGCTTGAGGCCGCCGGGCTTGATTTTCCCGGCCAATTCTCCGGCGTCCAAGCTGTAGAGCGGGGATATCTCCACCAGCGGCGCGGCTCCCGCCGGCGCCGCCACCCCGCAACCGGCCAGCCAGGCGGCGAAATAGCTGGACAACAGCCGCCGGCAGGAGACGGGGGAATCGATCCCCTCGGCGTTTTTCACCGGGGCGAACTCCTGTTCCCGCGCCACCTCCAGGTTGACGCTCCTTTTGGCCAAGGGGATGGCGTCGAAGACGAAAGTCTCGAACTTGACGGCGTTTTCGCGTTCCGGCCTTACCAGGGCGCCGTTGGCGAAATAGGGCACCTTTTTCCTGGCCTGGTGCCAGGGCAGGCGGCTTTGCCCGCCCACGGCCTTGACAAAGTCCACGTTCAGCAGGTGGATGGCGATGGAGCCGGCCCAGAATTTGAGCCCGCCGTCCGGGCCAACGGCCCGCATGGACGCCTCGTCCATATCCGAGTATTCGATCACCAGGTGCTTGCCGTCCCGCAGCGCCATCACGCCGATCTTCTCCTCGGGGGCGTTCTTTCTCAGCGCCTTGGAGGACATTTCGGCCTCCGCCATGATGTGGGCGCCGATGAACAGCGGGTCGCAAATGGCGACCAGGGGATTGTCCACCTGGAAATAGCTGATTATCTCAATGCCCCGCCTTTCCATGTCGGCCAGGGCGCCGGAGCGGACCAGCCCCGAGAGGGAGCCGCCGTGGCCGTTGGGGTTCAGGGCCAGGCGCGAAGGCGAGGCCAGTAGGAGCTTGCCCTGGAAATCCAGGCTGGGAACCATCTCCTGGCTGAAAAAGAACACGTCCCCCTCGCGGAGCCCGAAAAAGCCGTTGTCCCGGAAATAGGCCCGGGTGGCCGAGTCGTTGTCGCGGCTGGTCATGATGTACCAGGGGATGGCCGCGCCGTGGCGTCGCGAGTTCGCCAGAATCCGCTCGGCATGCCATTGGAACAGGGTTTTGCCGCTGATCGGGCCGATCGGGAAACAGCCCTTGGGGCCGTCGAAGCCAAGGCGGCTTCCCTGGCCGCCGGCCGCCAGAAAAGCCGCCGCCTTGCCTCGCCGCAGCTTTTCCTCGCCAATCTTGACCGCGGCCGCGGAGCGGCGCCGATCCGCCTCGACCGCGGCAAGCCGCGCCACCGGGGCTGGTTCGATCCCGGCGGCGTCGAATTTGCCGGCGCCGCGCGAAAATTCCTCCCGCCTGGCCTCGATCCAGGCGAAATCCACCCCGGCGCAGTCCCGGAGCAACTCCTCCCGCCCCTCCGGCGGCAAGGCGTCCCAATTGGCGAACACCTGATCCTGGCCATGGCTGGCGAACAACTCCCGCAATTCACCGTGGGCTGACATGCCGGCCTCCTCCTTATGCCTGGGCGAATCCATGGGGATGCGCCGAATGCCATTTCCAGGCCGAGGCGATAATGCCGGCCGGATCGGAATGGAGCGGCGTGAAGCCCAGGACATCCCCGGCCTTCCGGTTGGAGGCGACCAATTGGGCCGGATCGCCGGCGCGCCTGGGCCGGATCCGGAGGGGGATGTCGCGCCCCGCGACCTTCCCGGCCGCCCCGATGATCTCCATGACGCTGAACCCCTGGCCGTTGCCGAGGTTGAAGACGTCGCTTTCCCCGCCTTTTTCAAGGTATTCAAGGGCCAGGATATGCGCCCGCGCCAGATCCGAGACATGGATGTAGTCGCGGACGCAAGTGCCGTCCCTGGTGTCGTAATCGTCGCCGAAAACGTCGATATAATCGCTTTGCCCGGCGGCGGCCCGCAGCACCAGCGGGATCAGGTGGGTTTCCGGCCGGTGATCCTCGCCGATGCCGCCGCCGGCGTGCGCCCCGGCGGCGTTGAAATAGCGGAGCGAGACGAATTTCGGCCCCCCGGCGTTGGCGACCCATTCGAGCATCTTCTCCATGGCCAGCTTGGTTTCGCCGTAGGGGTTGGTGGGAAGGGTGCGGTCGGTCTCCAAAATGGGAATGCGCTCGGGTTCGCCATAGGTGGCGGCGGTCGAGGAAAACACTATCCTGCCGACGCCGTGATCCAGCATGACCCGGGCGAGGGTCATGGTCCCGCCGAGGTTGTTGTCGTAATATTTCAGGGGCTCGCGCATGCTTTCCCCGACCTGGGAATTGGCGGCGAAATGAATGACCGAGTCGATGGCCAGTTCCTGGAAGATCGCGTCCAGGGCCGCCCTGTCCCGGATGTCCACCCGCCGGAACGCCGCCTTGGGATGCACCGCCTCCCGGTGCCCGGTTTGCAGGTTGTCGGCCACCGCCGCCTCGCGGCCCCGCTCCAGCAATTCGTATACGGTGTGCGAACCGATGTACCCCGCCCCGCCAGTGACCAGTACCGCCATGCGATTTTTCCTTCCTAAGCCAGCATGATGCCGCCGACGGCCCGGGGGGAAAGGATGTGGCAGCTTCCCGCGCCCAGGACCGCCTCGATCCCCCGCCGGAAACGCTCCAGCAAGGAGAAGGGTACGAAGGACTGCACCGTCCCGGCGAAGCCGCCGCCATGTACCCGGCAGGCGCCGCTCCCCTCCAGCAACTGTTCGCAAAGGGCCAGCGCCAAGCCGACCTCCTGGTGTTTCACCGCCCCGGCCGGCTGGATATTTTGCAGATAGACGCTGGACGATCTTCCCGATTCGCCCGCCAGGCGGAGGAAAAGCGCGAAGTCGCCGTTCTTGAGCGCCTCCGCCTCCCGTTCCACCCGTGCGTTTTCCCGAAAAAAATGCAGGGCGCGGAGGATGGCGCGGTCGCCTATGCCGGAGTCGGCCTTGAGTCCGGCCAGCCCGTCGAGGAATTGGCCGAAGGCGACCTCGCCTAGGCGCTCCCTGCCGAAATGCTCGGCCACCGCCCGCATTTCCGCCGGTATGGCGGCGTATTCGTCCGACAGGCCGGCATGATCGGCCCCGCTGTCGACAATGCAAAGGGCATGGCCGCGGACGGAAAAATCGACCTCTATTTTTTCGATCCGGGGGTCGGCGCCGGCGCCGAAATCGATGTATGACACGCCGCCCAGCGACGAGGCGATTTGATCCATCAGGCCGCAGGGCTTGCCGTAATGGACGTTTTCGGCGAACTGGCCGAATTTGGCGATATCAAGGGGGGACGCCTCGCCCCGGCAAAACAGGCCGTTGACGATGTTGCCGATCAGCACCTCGAAGGCGGCGGAGGAGGACAGCCCGGAGCCGACCAGGACATTGGAGGCGGCGAAGCAGTCGAAGCCGCCGACCTCGCGGCCGCGCTCGCGGAATTTGGCCGCGATGCCCCGGATAAGCGCCTGGACTTGGAAGCGCTCGGAGACGTCCGGCCGGCAATCCTCCAGTCCCAGCGAAACCAGGGGGAGGTCGTCGGATTTCAGGCGCGCCGGGCGGCCCGGAACCGCTCCGGCGACCGCGATGATGTCCAGATTCACGCCGCAGGCCAGCACCCGGCCGTTTTGGTGATCCGTGTGGTTGCCGCCGATTTCGCTGCGGCCGGGGGCGCTGAAGACATGGATGTCCGGATGCTCCCCGAAATGCCGGGAAAATTGGCCCAGGGCGTTGCGGTATCTGTCGATTTGGCCGCCCAGTTCCCGATCCGGGAGGTTGTACAACCGGGTCAAAACCCGGTTGAATTCCCCCGACGCGAATCTGGCGGACATTTCGGCGGGCGTGGACATGGCGGAGGGTTCCCTTCAAACCCGGGTTGAGGGCGAGGCGTTATGGGAGGCTTCCCCGGTATTTGCCGAAATAATAACCGACCGCCGCCAGTACCGCGATCAGGACGGCGCAGGCGACGATGACGGCGTCCACCGCGCGGCGGGACAGGTTGACCCGGGCGTACAGGTTGTGCCGCAAGCCTTCCGCCCCGGCCGCCCGTTCCCGCCGCTCCACCGCCCGTTCGCGCGCCTCGACCTCGGCCAGCCGGCGCGCCGGTTCGTCCTCCGCCGTCATGGCTCCCTACTTCTTGTTTATGTATTTGCGGACGTCGATGGCCACCGCCATGATGATGATGAGGCCCTTGATGATGTATTGGAGGTAGGCGTTCACCTCCAGGTAATAAAGGCTGTAGTTGATGACCTGGAGGATGATGACGCCGATCAGCACCCCGGGGATGGTGCCCACGCCGCCGGTGAAGGACACGCCGCCGATGACGCAGCCGCTGATGGCGTCAAGATCGTAGTTCAGGCCGGTGGAGGTGGTCACGCTTTGCACCCGCCCCGCCTCCAGGAAGGCGGCGATGCCGTACAGCACCCCGGCCGTCAGGTAAACGCCGAAAATGTTCTGCACCACGTTCACGCCGGACACGGCGGCGGCCTCCGGGTTGCCGCCGATGGCGAACATGTTTTTGCCCATCACCGTTTTGTTCCACACCACCCACATCGCGGCCGCGCAGATGGCCAGATAGATGACCAGGTACGGCAGGTTCATGAAGCCCAGGTCGATGTGGCCGTTGACCGCGGCGATGTAGCGCGAATCCAGGCTGGCCAGGGGCTGGGCTCCGCCGGTTTGGCTGTCGATGTAAAGGCACAGGCAGCCGTAGGCGATGAGCTGGGTGCCGAGGGAGATGATGAATGGGTGCATCTTGAGGATCGCGAAGCCGAAGGCGTTGATGGAGCAGAAGAACATGCCGACCAGGATGCTCAGGACCAGCGGGACGACCATGGGGAGCGGTTCGGCGATGCCGGGGTACATCCGGGCCGAGTAGGTGACGCTCTGGAGCAAGGATGCCGAGACGGCGGCGCAGCAGCCGAGGATGCGTCCGGCCGACAGGTCGGTGCCGGTGTAGACGATCATGCCGGCCACCCCCAGCGCCAGGATGCCGCGGGTGGAGGCCTGGGCGAGTATGCGGCTGAGGTTGGCCCACCTGGCGAAGCTGGGCTCGGCCACAATCACGCCCGCGATCATCAGCCCCAGGATGATGTAGAGCGAATAGTTGAGCAGCCATTCCTTCCACACGATTTTTTTCAGATATTCCGGCATGGTTCCCGCTCCTCGCGCGCATGTCACGCGTACATGGCCGCCAGGCGCATGATTTTCTCTTGGTCGGCCTCCCCGATGTCCAGAATTCCGGCCAGCCGCCCGCCGGACATGACCATGATGCGATCGCAGATGCCCAGCAATTCAGGCATTTCCGAGGACACGACCATGATGCTCTTGCCCTCGGTCGCCAGGTTGACGATTAACTGGTAGATCTCGGCCTTGGCCCCCACGTCGATGCCGCGGGTGGGCTCGTCCATCAGGAGTATGTCCGGCCGGGTCAGGAGCCAGCGGCCGATGATGACCTTTTGCTGGTTGCCGCCCGAAAGATCGCGGATGGAGGTCCTGGGGCTGGGCGTCTTCACCCGCATGCTGGCAATGTTCGCCTTGGCGTCATTAAGCATTTTTCGCCGGGAAAGCAGGCCCAGCCGCTTGTATTCCCGGCTCTTCATGCCGTTGATGTTGGAGATCACCGTGTTGAAGATGATGTCCAGCCCGCCGAATATGCCGTTGGCCCGCCGCTCCTCGGTGATCATGGCGAAGCCGTTCCGGATCGCCTCGGCGGCGTTGCGGTTCCGGATGAGGACGCCTCCCTTGTAAATCTCCCCT
The DNA here is from genome assembly GCA_031270145.1 of Planctomycetota bacterium. Lineage (GTDB taxonomy): Bacteria > Planctomycetota > SZUA-567 > SZUA-567 > SZUA-567 > JAJBSZ01. The sequence goes on along the minus strand of JAISYD010000338.1, from coordinate 725 downwards.
CCCGCGCGGTGGGCGATGCCGAAGATGGTTTCGAGCAATTCGGTGCGCCGGCTGCCGACCAGCCCGGCCACCCCCAGTATTTCGCCGCGCCGGAGGGTGAAGCCAACGTTCCGGCAGGTGGGCATGTACATTCCGGATAGATCCCTCACCACCATGAGATCCTCGCCCGGGGTGTTGCTCTTGGGGGGGAAGCGCTGGGTCAAGTCGCGGCCGACCATGAGTTTGATGATCGCGTCCATGGTGAGTTCCGAAGCCGGGTTGGTGGCTATCCACTGGCCGTCCCGCATGATGGTGACCTCGTCGGAGATGCGGAGGATCTCCTCCATCTTGTGGGAAATGTAAATGATGCCCACCCCGCGATCCCGGAGCTGGTTGACGATGTTGAACAGGTGCTCGACCTCATCGCTGGTCAGCGACGAGGTCGGCTCGTCCAAAACCAGGATTTTGGCGTCATACGACACCGCCTTGGCGATCTCCACCATTTGCCGCTGCGAGACGCTCAGCTTGCCGATTAAGGCGCGGGGGTTGACGTCGATCCCCAATTCCTCGAATATGGCCGCGGTGCGCCGGTACATTTCCCCGTGGTTGACCAGCCCGAGACGCAGGGGGAACCTCCCGAGCCACAGGTTTTCCATGACGTCGCGCTTCAGAACCTGGTTCAGTTCCTGGTGGACCATGGACACCCCGCCTTCCATGGCCTCCTTGGGGTTGGAGAAGCGCGTCGG
>JAISYD010000232.1 GCA_031270145.1 Planctomycetota bacterium | reverse complement strand
CGAATCCATTTCCGCAACGCCCAACCACGCCATACTCCAATCTTCATCTCGGCGGGCGGTCCCCTCCGAATGACCTGCACCAGCTCTCTTTCATTCTCGGCCGACAGATGAGGAAGGGAGCCTTTCTTGGTATCATAGCGAAGAGAAGCAACCCCATTTCGATTGTACTCTTTGACCCAGACACGAATTGTCCGCTCATGGACGTCAACCATCGGCGCGACATCCTTGGCAAAATGCCCCCCGGCAATGAGCCGCAATGCCACCACGCGCCGCTCGACTCGCGCGTCTTTGCGCTTGTCACCAAGAGAAGACAACTCCGACTCTTCGATCCCCCGACTCAAAATGCATCGCCTGGACATGATTCGCCCTCCAAAAGGCCGAATCAATAATCAACTTTTATTGGATTCATTCAACTAAAATCGGTATAAATGACCCTATTCAGGAATCGTTTTTGCCGGCAGGGGCGCCTGCGTGATCAGCGGATCCATACCGCATCCCAACGGTCAGCCAACCGCACAGGTCGTCCAACTGCTGGGTGATTTCACTCCAGTCCCTATCCAGATCGAGTGTTTTCAGGCTGATTTGATTGCCGCCAAGGTTGAAATCGGCGTCCGGAGTCACTGTCTCGTCCGTTTTGGCATACAGCAGGACGCCCGCCACTTTCCCGGTGGCGCCCTTGTCGCAGTTCTTGACGTAGGCGTAGATCTGATAGATGTGCCCGGAAATAAAGGTAACCTTGTCATAGTAGGTGTTCATCGTACGGTTGTGGTATTTGGTATCGATGATCAACGTCCTGTCGCCGTTTGACAGGGTGATGTCTGTTTTCATCAACGGCAAATGCCTCGTTTCGGCGCTGCTTCGTAAGTCCCAACCGATATTAGTCGCTTTGGGTTTGAAGGCGCCGTGATGGCGCTTATAATATGAGAGCACGAACTTTTCGTACAGACGATGCATCGCCTCGCCCTGTTCCCAATTGGAGAGCCGGTGCGTTCCGGCTTCGGTGGTGGGCAACACCCCTTCGGCCGTGAGTCGGCATATGCCCATCAGCATCCGGTATGAAGCGTTGTTTCGGTGATATTTCAACCCATCCCAGCGAATAGCCGTCAGCGGAATTTCCCTTACCTCATTGAAATACGGCAACAATTTGCGCAATTTTGCTTTGTTTTCGAGTTTCACATTGCCATGACGCAGGAGCATCGACATGGCGCTTTTCAACGCTTGATTATGTGGCGAATCCACGGTGAAATCATCATAGGAGCACACCAATTTTTTTCGCGTGCGGGACTGTTGTTTTATGGATTCGGCAATCCGTATCCGTCCGCGCAACCCTGGCAGCGTTTCTTCCCTTGGCGCATAATCCCGGTGGAGGCCGCGTTTCACTTGAGCAGCCGTGCCGCGGGCGATTATTGCCGCGAATAGGTCATGGATATTGTCGAAGTCCTCCGCCGCAACCTTGGCGAATCCCGTTTCGCGGAGGGTTTGGTAGGCATAGGAGAGCATATGGTAAAGGTTCTTGATCCTGATGTTGTCAGCCATTTATGGCGCTCCGCAGCCTATCCAGCCACGGCCACGTTTTTTGGGGTTCGTCAAACCAATATTCGTGGAGGAGCGGAATCAACTCATATTCCACCACGGATGAAAGCCATGCGCCGTCCACGACCGTGGGTTCGGACGGGCAAAAATAACTGTGCCCGATCCGGAACCCCGCTCCAAGCGACGGATCGTCGGCGATTTCCTCATTCAGCTTCTCGACCTGGGCAACCAGGGCGTCATACCTGGCGTTTGAAATGCGTTTTTGAAGGTTCTTGAATCCATCCGAGGAGAACGCCGGCTCCATGTCGAAGAACGCGAAGCGCCGGCGGAGGGCATAATCAATCATGGCGAGGCTTCTGTCAGCCGTGTTCATCATGCCGATAATATAAACATTTGCGGGTACGGAGAACTGCTCATCCCTATAAAGCAGCCGCATGGCGTTATTCTTGCCGCGCTTGTCGCTTTCAATCAGCAAAAGCAATTCGCCGAAAATCTTGCCGAGGTTGCCGCGGTTGATTTCATCAATGATGAAGAAGTACCGGCGCTCATCGTCATCCTCGGCGGTTTTGCAAAATTTATAAAATGGCCCCTCCGCCAAGCTGAAGCCGCTGGCATCGGGTCGGTATCCCATCACGAAATCCTCGTAGCCGTAGCTTTGGTGGAATTGAATGATTTTAGTGCGGCTCGTGTCCCTTGCTTCCATTAGCGCGAACGCCAGGCGTTGCGCGGCAAACGTCTTGCCCACGCCGGGAGCGCCCTGCACTATTACATTCTTTTTGCGGAGAAGAAGTCCTTTCAACTTCGCGTATTGTTCCGGGCCGATGAATACCTCCTCCAGGAAGTCGGTATCCGAGTAGGCTTGGTAGGCGATCTCGGGATCGCCGCCGTCATCGGAAACTTCATTCTCTCCGCGGACCAGAGCCTCCAATTTGGAGACATATTCCGTATACTGCGTGATGTCGGTTAGTGTTTTCGTGACCGCCAGACCTGGGTGTTTCCATTCGCCTTTTTGCGTCCATTTTACTTTGCGGATGTTTTTATAGTTGTTTCGGGACGCGTCAAAGACATAGTCCGATTCAACGACGCCCCTGCCAATGACCGCGCTTTGTCCGCGTTTCGCGAAAACAATATCGCCAATCGCCACTTCATGGGTAAATTGCCAGACGGCAAGCGTATTATTGATATGGGATGTTGAAGCGCCGTATTTTCCCTTCAGCGCGGATTTGATGTCCGACTTTGATCCAAATCGCGTCAAGTCGCCGATGTCATCCCAACCGATGCCCATAATCCCCTTTGTCGAAAATTCCTCCCACATCTCTGCTTGTTTGCCGGGCGAAAAGAGCCAATGGCGGCGCTTGCCGACAATCTCCGAATCCGGTTCGTCGACCGTCGGTGCCCGCGCGTAAGTTCCATTTATGACGCTTTCAATAACCTCCTCCTGCGTTTTCGTCACGGAAAAGTTTGTCGCGGGGGGATAGGTGAGGATTTCAAGCTGTTTCGTCCTCTCGTCCCCGAGCAAAACAGTACGCGTAACCTTCCCGGGCGCGAGACGGCGTTCAATTTGAATGTCAACCGCCAGATATGGAGCGGTTTTCAACGCATTGCCGCGATTGTATGGGTCGGTCGGATTCGGTTCCCGCATTTCAGGGTCGCATATAATCGTCCCCGAAGCGATGATGCCGCCGTCCGGGCCGGACATCCAGATATACGCTTTGTCGCCATTATGTATTTTCCTCGGGCTCTGATTGACGGCCCATGTTAGCTTGTCAAGGGCATTTACCGCCCCAAGGACGTCGTATTTTTGCGGGTTGCCCTGAAAAATCCACGTCGATGGCTCTCCAATTTCCTTTATCGGATTTGCGCTTGAGATATTGGCGTTCATATTTAGAAACCTCTTTGCTGGAAACGCCTTCGCCCGCGATGGTTTCCAATATTGTTTGTTACCCCTGATTCCGGAGCCTCCCCCCTAGGCGGTCGGCCCGCCCCGGGGCGCCCGCCTCCCCTTGAGGCGGATTGAGCCGGTGGCGGCGAAACTCTCGGCCCAAGCCTCCTCGACCCTGGCTTCCCGGGCCGCGAGATATTCCGCGAAGGTCGCCAGATCCCGGTTCACCACCAATTGATCGGGGAAGCCGATGCGATCCAGCAGCTCCAGGGACGGCCCCACCGCCCCGATCATTTCGTCGAAGTGGGCGTCGCTCGCCACCGTCACCCCGACGCCGAATTCGGCGCAGATTCTGGCCACCTCCTCCACCCGCTCGCGCCCGCCCTTGCGGATGAGCAGCGAATTGTTGTTGATTTCGATTAGTTTGCCGAGGCGGCCGGCCTCGCGGATCACGGTCGCGAACTCGCTCGGCGTCCGGCGGTCGTCCATATGGCCGATGACGTCGACGCAGGGGTGGCGCAGCGACCCCAGATAGGCTTCGGTGTTTTCCCTGGGCGTGCCTGGCTGGAGGCAGAGGTCGTGCAGGCTGGCGATGACGAACTCCAGGCCGAAAAGCGATTTGTCGTCGATGTCCAGTCCGCCCTTGAAATCCATGATGTTGGCCTCGACGCCGTAGAACATCCGGATTCCCTCGATGCGCTCCGGGAGCATCTTCTGGGCCGAGGCCAGGAAAAAGGGTCCGGCTCCGGGGATGGAATGTCCGTGCTCGGTGAGGCACAGGGCCTCCATTCCGCGCCTGGCGGCGGCGGCGGCGTTTTCGCGGAGGGTGCTCCAGGCATGGCCGGAAAGGACGCTATGGGTATGGGTGTCGACTTTCACCGATTCAAGCATGGCCGGCCTTTCCCATGTCGCCGGTCAGCCGGGGGCGGCGGGCGGCGGCGGTTTCGTCCAGGCGCCCGGCGAAGGAGCGTACCGGCGCCCGGCGGAGGATGTCGGGATCGCTTGCCGCCTCGGACGCCGCCTGGAGCAGGGCGTCGGCAAAGGCGTCCAAGTCCTCCTTCGATTCATTTTCGGTGGGTTCAATCATCATGGCGCCGCCCACAACCAGGGGGAAATAGATGGTTGGCGGATGGTAGCCGAGATCGATCAGGCGCTTCGCCAGGTCGAGGGTGGTCACGCCGTATTTTTTTTGCCTGGCATCGGTGAAAACGCATTCGTGCATGCAGCGGCGGTCGAAAGGCAGATCGAAGGCGGGCTTCAGTTTCTCCTGGAGGTAGTTGGCGGCGAGGACCGCCAGGCCGCTGGCGGCGCGGATTTCCCGGCCAAGGCTCAGGATGTAGGCGTAGGCGCGCAGGCAAACGGCGAATTGGCCATGGAAGGAATGCAGCCTCCCGATCGAAAGCGGCAAATCGCGGTTCCAGACGTAGCTGCCGTCCCGCAATACCGTCCGGGGTCCGGGAAGGAAGGGGAGCAGCCTCTTCCCGACCGCCACCGGGCCGGCCCCCGGCCCGCCGCCGCCGTGCGGGGTGGACATCGATTTGTGCAAGTTGTAATGCACCACGTCCACGCCGGCCTTTTCCAGGTCGATGCGGCCCATGATCGCGTTCAGGTTGGCGCCGTCGGCATAGACCAGGCCGCCCCTTTCATGCACCAGGCGGCTGATTTCCGGGAGGTTGGCCTCGAAGAGGCCCAGGGTGTTCGGGTTGGTCGCCATGATGCCGGCGGTGTCGTCGTCCATCAGCCTGGCCACCGCCTCCGTCTCGATGCGGCCGGCCGGCCCCAGCGGAACCTTCACTTCCTGGAAGCCGCACATGGCGGCGGAAGCCGGATTAGTGCCGTGGGCGGTGTCGGGGATCAATACCTTGCCCCGCCTGCCGCCGTTATGCCGATGCCAGGCGGCAATCATCAGCATGCCGCACAATTCGCCGTGGGCGCCGGCGGCGGGCTGGAGACTGGCCGCTTCGAGGCCGACGATTTCGGCCAAAAAGGCTTCAAGCTCGTGGATCAGCCTGAGCGCCCCTTGCGCCGCTTCCTCCGGCAACAAGGGGTGCGCCTTGGCGAACCCCGGCAGGGCGGCCAGCGTTTCGTGAATCTTCGGGTTGTACTTCATGGTGCAGCTGCCTAGCGGATACATGCCGGTGTCGACGCCGAAATTCCAGGTCGAAAGCCGGGTGTAATGCCGCACCACCTCCGGTTCGCAAAGATCGGGCCAGGCGGGACCGGGGCCGGCGAGATCGGGCGGCAGGGCGGCGGGCGGCGTACCCGCTTCGACCAGGCTCATGCCGGAACGGCCGGGCCGCCCCCGCTCCCACAGCAGCGGTTCGTCAAGAACTAGGCCGGAAGCGCCGGGTCCGGTCGGTTTTTTTCTGTCGTTCACGGCTTGATCTCCCCAAGCAGCGCGTCAATGCCCGCCTTGCCGATGTACTCGGTGACGCCGAAGAGCCAGGCGTCCGGAAATTCCGGGTAATATCCGGCCAGGGACAGCCCGGCCAGGATGCGCTTTTTCCGCAGCGCGGCGTGGCGGGTGGCGAACCAGTCCGGGGCGCGGAGGGCGAATTCGTTGAAGGTCGGAGCCGGGGAAAGCGCCTTGAAGCCCGCCTTCAGCAGTCCGGCCTTGAAATATTCGGCCAAGTCGAGGTTGGCCTGGGCGGTTTTCCGGAAGCCGCTCCCGCCGATGGCGGCCATGAAGACGGCGGCGGTCAGGGCGCAATGGCCGGCGTTGGAACAGATGTTCGACACCGCCCGGGCCCGGCGGATGTGCTGCTCGCGGGTCGCCAGGGTGAGTACAAAGCCGCGCCTGCCCCGGTTGTCGACGGTTTCGCCCACCAGCCGGCCCGGCATCTGGCGCACATATTCTTCCCGGGCGGCCAGCAGGCCGAGGCCGGGGCCGCCGAAGGACTGCGGCAGTCCCAGGCTCTGTCCCTCGCCGAAGGCGATGTCGGCCCCCAGGTCGCCGGGAGACCTGGCCAGGCCCAGGGCGAAAGGCTCGCTGAATCCGGCGGCGAGCAGGCCGCCGGCGGCATGGATTTTTTCGGCCGCCGCCGGCAAATCCTCGAAGACGCCGAGGAAATTTGGGGACTGCATGGCCAGGACGGCGGGATCGGGCAATTCGGCCAGCCGGGCGAGATCGGTACGCCCGTCCGTCCCGGCCGGCAGAACCAGGAGTTTGACGTCGGCGAGCGGCGCGAGATAGGTGGCGAGTACTTCCCGCCAATGCGGGTGCGCCAGGCCGCTCACCGCCACGTTCCGCTTGCCCTGGATCCGCATCGCCATCAGCGCCGCCTCGGCCATGGCGGTTGCGCCGTCGTAAAGGCTGGCGTTGGCCGCGGCCAAGCCGGTCAGGCGGGCGATCAGGGTTTGGAACTCGAATATCGCCTGGAGCGTGCCCTGGCTGATTTCCGGTTGATAGGGGGTATAGGCGGTGAGGAATTCCGAGCGCCCGGCCAGCGCCGGGACAATGGCGGGAATGTGGTGCGGCTGCGAACCGGCGCCGACGAACGCCCGCCAGTCGCCGCCGCCTTCGGCCGCCATTTCCTCCAAACGCCGCGTCAACTCCCATTCGTCAAGTGGGGGGGGCAGGTCAAGCGGGCGCTCGCGCCGGCATTCGGCGGGGATCGCCTCGAAAAGCGCGTCGATGCTTTCGGCCCCGACCACGGCGAGCATTTCCCTGACGTCCTCGTCGGTATGGGGAAAATAGCGCAGGTTCATGCCGTTTCCCCCAGCAGCCGGCGGTAGGCGGCGGCGTCAAGCAGGCCGGTGGCGATTTGGCCGGGGTTGGCGGGAGCGATTTCGATCAGCCAGCCCCCGCCGTAGGGATCGCGGTTGACCAGGCCGGGGTCGTCTCGCAAGGCTTCGTTCACCGCCGTCACCTTGCCGTCGACCGGGAGATAGAGGGAACTGACCGACTTGATGGATTCAAGCGAGCCGAATTCCTGGCCGGCGGCGAAGGATGCGCCCGCGGCCGGCAATTCGACATAGGTGATGTCGCCTAGTTGATCCTGGGCGAAATCGGACACGCCGACGCGGAAGGGGGCGGCGGGCGCCAGCCATTCGTGATCCTTGGCGTAGAGCAACTCGTCGGGGATGCTGATGTCGTCAATGGCCTTCATTGGATCCTCCTGGTTGCGGTTCTGTCGGGGCGAATGTTCCCGACTATCTCCACTTCTATTTCCCGTCGCGCGTCCCTTAGGAGCAACCGGCTGCCGGGCGGCGGATTCCGTTTCACCCTGACGAAGCCACAGGCGAGGCCGCGCGGCGTCCAGCCCGCCGGTTTGCCGGGGCTGGCGAGGCTGAGAATTCCGCCGCCGTCCGTCCGGCCGATGGCCATGTCGGAAACAATGGTCGACACATCGCCGATTTCCTCGCCGGCGAAAAACGCCTTGGCGCCGGACGGTTCGACCCGGCGTTGATCAAAGCCGGCGAAAGCCAGGGTGTGGAGATTCCCGTCCGGCCGGAGGGCGGCGGCGCCCATGAAGTCCTTGGTGAAGGAAAAAGTCCCGTCGCCGGCCAGCGGCAGGGCGAAGCGCCAGGGATGGTTGACGTAGGGCCAGGGCCCGATGTCCTGGTGGCTCAGGGGCAGGAGCGCCCCGGTCCGGAGCGAGTCGCGCGCCGCGAGGCCGCAGGGGAGCAGCCCCAGATCCCCGCCTAGGCCGAGAAGGTCGTCCCAAATTTTCCCGATGCCTTCCAGCGGGGCGAATATCTCGAATCCCAACTCCCCGGTATAGCCGGTGCGGGAAAGGAGGATGGGCGTTTGGTCGGCCAGGCGGATTTGGCTGGCTTGGAAATCGAAATCCCCCTTGAAGGTGAAATAGCCGAGATTGGCGAAAGCCGCGTCGGCGTCGGCCAGGATTCGCCGCAGAATTGCGGGCGAGGCCGGCCCCTGGATGTCCAGCTTGCCGAGGCGGCCGGCCGGCTCCCGCAGGGCGACTTCGTCGGCGTCGGGGAGGCCGCGCAAATGCGCCGTCGCCGCCGGGGCCATGCCGGCGTTCACCACAACGGCGAAGCGCTTCCTCTCCGCGTCCAGCGGATAGAGGATGGCGTCGTCGATCACATGGCCTTTCTGGTTCAGGAACGCCCCGTAGATGGCCCTCCCCGGCTTAATTCGGGCGAGGTCGCGGGTGAAGGCGTAATTCAGGAAGGATTGGGCCTTGCCTCCCTCGACGAAGAAAACGTCCATATGGCTGGTGTCGAAGAGGCCGGCGGCCTGGATGACCGCCAGATGCTCCCTGACCGCTCCGGCCCGGTACCACAAGGGCATTTCCCAGCCCGCGAAGGACGCCATATTGGCCCCCAGCGCCCGATGCCTGGCGTGGAGGGCGGTGCGGCGAGGACTGGCGTTGTCCGGCATGCCGATCCTTTCTTTTCAAGTCGTTTTGACCGATCCCAAATTTAACCTCCGCCCGGATTTCCGTCAACCGGGTAAATTGCCGCCCGGGTCGTTCACGGCGCATTTGCGAGTCGCGCCTTGAAATGGCGTTTT
>JAISYD010000175.1 GCA_031270145.1 Planctomycetota bacterium | reverse complement strand
GCCGTCTCGTCGGGTTATACTGCGTCAAAAGCCGCTTCTCGGATGATTTTTACCCCTGACCGCCGGCCAAAAATCATCCTGCCAGCGACTTTTTCATTGTCTAACCCGGGCGATCCGGTATTTAACAACACGCTCTAATAGGTTCTGCCGGGCCGACGGAAAATCCATCCACAGAGCGATAGGTCTTTCACTTTCATCAAAGTTGATTCCACAGGGATTATTGCACCAGCAAAGCAACCCCGACTCATTGGAGCCTCACCGCGGTTTTCAAGTACATCTTGTTCCCGTATAAGCGTGATGAAAGCGATAAACAGAAACAACCGTGGACCATACGCGCTTGGGTAGATACGTGTTTAGACAAGGAATCGAGCCGCGGCGGTGAATTTTCGCCCGTGGTTGGGCGAAAATTCACGAGATCGGCGTTGGTGACGCGGTATAAACCTGTATAAGCTATTTTTGGACGAGCCCTTGGCCAAGGGCAAGGGCGTCGCCGTGAGGCGGGGTTCGAAGGAAGCCGGCGGCAAATCCCGGGCGGGTCGAACAGTGTACTTTCAAACTCCTTCGCCAAATATTATAATGCGATTGCCCGGATATTCCCGATTGCGGACTCGAAGCGATGGCAACGGTTGAAACAAGCGGGCGTTAAAGGAAATTTCCATGACCCCGTCGCCGCCGCCCCAACCTTTCGTTTTATCGCTTCCCGTGCGCAACGCCGCGCGGATGGCTTTTTTCGTCTGCGGATTCGCGACCGCCGCCTGGGCTCCTCTGGTGCCCTACGCCAAATCCCGCCTGCTCCTGGACGAGGCGGCCCTGGGGGCGCTCCTGCTCTGTCTTGGCGCCGGATCGCTCGCGACCATGTCCATTACCGCCCCGCTGGCCGCCCGTTTCGGCTGCCGCGGGTTGATAGTCGCCTCGACCCTGGGGATTTGCGCGGCGCTGCCCCCGCTGGCCGCGGCTCCGACTTCGGGCTGGCTGGCGGCTTCCCTGCTGTTTTTCGGCGCCTCCCTGGGCGTTTTGGATGTGGCCATAAACATCCATGCCGCCCAGATGCAGAGGCTGGGCGGTAAAATCATGATGTCCGGGCTTCACGCCCTTTACAGCGTGGGCGGCTTCCTGGGAGCCGGCGGCGTCGGCCTTTTGCTGTCCCGGGGGCTGGTTCCCGTCGGCGCGGCCTTTTCCGTCGCCGGCGTCGTCCTGGCGCTTCTCTTTCGCTGGGGCGGACATCTGCTCAAGGAATCCTCCCCGGCCCGCCCGGCCTTGTTCGCCTTGCCGCGCGGCCGGGTCCTGTTTTTGTGCCTGCTCGCTTTCATCATGTATCTCGCCGAAGGCGCCATGCTGGACTGGAGCGCGGTGTTTCTTTCGAGTCGGGGCATGGCGATGGACGAGGCCGGGTGGGGATACGGCGCATTCGCGGTGGCGATGACGATTGGCCGTTTCACCGGAGACGGGATTGTCCGCGGGGCGGGAAGATCGCTTGTCCTGAGGGGGGGAAGCCTTTGCGTCGCGGCGGGATTCGCCCTGGCGGCATTTTTCCCCTTTCCCGCGGCGGCCATGACCGGCTTCGCCTTGATCGGACTCGGGGCGGCGAACATCGTGCCGGTAATCTTCACCGAGGCGGGGAATCAAACCGCGATGCCGGCGCACCTGGCGGTCGGGGCGATATCCCTTTTCGGATATGGCGGCATCCTGATCGGTCCGGCTTTTATCGGTTTTCTCGCCCGGGCGACCAGCCTGGACGCGTCCTTCGCGGTATTGGCGGTTCTCACCCTGGCTCCGGCGGCCGCCTCCGGATTTTTATTCTCCGGCAAAAAATAATTCCTGGCCACAATCCCAAGCCCTGAAACTTTGAAGAAAATCAAGCGGAGGTTCGATTGATTTTCTTCAAAAGTCGACTACATATGGCATTATAAAATTTCCAATAAAATTTCATATTTTAGGCTTGCAAAATGAAAAATTTGCGGTACATTCAGTGGTTGAACCACTGAACAAATCGCCCTTGCCCTTAGCCAGACGCTCATAGCCATCAATATCGCCAATTTGTGGACTTTTGAAGGAACTCAATCGAACCTCCGATTGATTTACTCCAAAGTTTCAGGGAATTCGTTTCAGAGTTGTTTTTTTGCCCTAACCGTTTAGAGCTTGTTGACAAATTGCCGTCTCGTCGGGTTAAACGGCGTCAAAAGCCGCTTCCCGGACGATTTTTGCCTCGGACCGCGTCTAACCCGGACGATCCGACAATTTGTCAACAAGCTCTTAATTGCGTTCACCGAGGACGACGCCGTGAAGCATGATTGTGTTCTGGCGGTGGATATCGGTTCCAGCAATATAAAAGCCATGGTGTTCTCTTCGCGCGGAGACATGGTCGGTTCCGCCAGCGAGGAAGTCGGCGAGATGTACACCGGGCCCGCCCGGGCCGAGCATTCGCCGGAACAGTTATGGGAGAAATTCCGCCTCGCCGTCGGCGCCGCCGTTCGCGATAGCGGCGTCGCGCCGGGCGAAATCGCCGCCATCTGCCTCGACTCCAATCGGAGCGGATTCATCCTGCTCGACAAGGATCGCCTGCCGCTCACCAACAACATGAGTTGGCGCGACGGCAGATCCGTGCGGCAGGTGAAGCGGTTCAAGGAGGCGAACCGGGACATCGACACCTACAGGATCTCGGGCGAGGACGGCTTGCCGCAGCATACCCTGTATAAAATCCTCTGGCTGAAGGAGGAGCATCCGGACATTTGGCGGCAAGGGCGCTATATCTGTCTTTCGCCGAAAGACTATGTTCTCCTCCGGATGCTGAACCGGCGCATAACCAGCACGAGCATCGCCCAGAGCAGCGGCTTGTTCGACATCAACTCGCTTCGCTATTCGGAGGCGATTCTCGATCGGGCGGGCATCGACGCCGACATGCTGCCGGAACTGTCCGACACCGACAGCCGGATAGGCGAACTGGACCGCGGGATGGCGGCGAAACTCGGCCTGGCCGAGGGAACGCCGGTAATCTGCGGCCTCTGCGACGCCACCGCCAGCCAGGTGGGCACCGGGTCCACCCGCCCGGGCGACTTCGCCGTCAGCATCGGCACCTGCGGCGCGGTGCGGACCTTCATCGCCGCGCCGCGGTTCGAGGCGGACCGCTCCACCCAGGTCAGGGTGGTTTCGCCCTTCGGCTATGTCGCCAGCTGCACGATTTCGGACGCCGGCGGCGTCCTCAAATGGTTCAGGGACCGATTTTGCGGCAGGGAACGCGATCTGGCGAGGGAAGAGGGCGTCGACGCCTATGCCGTAATCGATCGGGAGGCGGCGAAAATCCCCCCCGGCTCCGACGGCCTTCTGCTGCTCCCCTGCTTCACCGGCGCGAGCTACGCCTTCAAGGATCCGAACGTGTTCGGCGCCTTTGTCGGCATCCGGAACGCCCACGCGCTCCCGCATTTCGGCCGGGCGATAATGGAGGGCGTGGCCATGAGCCTCCGCGTCGTCCTGGACAAATTCAGGGCGAACGGCTTCGCCGTGTCGCGGATAACCCTCGGCGGCGGCGGCGCCCGTTCGGCCCTGTGGACGCGGATTCTCGCCGACGTTCTCGACCTGCCCCTGGCCATCCCCGCCTGCGGGGAAAGCTCGTGCCTCGGCGCCGCCGTCATCGCGGCCCTGGGGCTGGGCTGGTTCGGCGGCTTCGACGAGGCCGTCCGCGCCATGTGCAAGATCAGGGCGACGATCGAGCCGGCGCGCGCCAACGCCGAGGTTTACCGGCGCCACTTCGAATTATTCAGCCGGTTGTACCGGGTGTTCGAGGAGGCGGGGTATTTTGCCGCCCACGGAGAGATTACCGCCGTCGACGCCCGGATTCCCGGGAAGGAAACATGAATGGCCATCGTCAAAATGGCGTATTTCCACGATTCCCTCGAGGTGGAGATTCCCGATCGGAACCTGATGGACGTCCTGGTCCCGGCCGACGTCCCGAAATCGGCGGACCTGATCGGATGCCTGGGGAAAAATCTCGAAAACCCGGCGGGGACGCCCGCGTTTTCCGCCCTGTGCGCCGGCCGCCGCAAGGTGTGCGTCATGGTCTGCGATCTCACCCGCCCGATGGAGACGGACAAAATTCTCCCGACCATGCTCGATAAAATCGGGGCGGGCAGCCCGAACGCCGAAATCGTCATCCTGGTGGCGCTGGGGACCCACCGGCCCCTGTCGGAAGGGGAGATTGACCGGGTCGTTGGCCGCGAAATCGGGAAGAAATACGCGGTGGTCAACCACGACGCCCGCGACGAATCGCGGCTGGCGGCCGTGCCCGGTCCGCGGCCGGATTTCCCCGTCCAGGTCAATTCGCTCCTGGTCGAAAGCGATTTCCGCCTCGCGCTCGGCGCGGTCAAGCCGCATCCCGTCTTCGGCTGGTCGGGCGGCGGCAAGATTGTCATTCCGGGCGTGTCCGGCCACGAAACCATCGGGATCAGCCACTGGAACAGCTGCCCGTTCAAGGGCACGGAAATCATGGGCCGGGTCGACAATCCGGTTCGCCTGGAGGCGGAGGCGATTGTCGCCAAAAACAATCTGCTCGATTTCGTCGTCAACGCCGTCCTCGACGAGAACGGCGAAATCCACGATCTGCGCTGCGGCGACCCGATCCTCGCCCACCGCCAATGCGTCGACATCGCGAGGAGATTCTACCTGCGGGACATCCCCCAACCGGCGGACGCGGTCCTGGTCGGGGCGGGGAAATGGGCTCCCGATTTGTGGGTGGGTTCCATGAGCGTGTACCAGTCCGAGTTTTTCGTCAAAAAGGGCGGCACCATCGTCCTGTTCGGCAATTTCCCCGAGGGCGTCGGCCGGACGCATCCGGAGATCCTCGAATGGGGATACCGCCCCTACCGCGAAGTGAAAAAGCTGGTGGAGGGCGGCGCCCTGGCGAACGATTTGACCCTGGCCGCCCATCTTGTCCATCTGGGCCGGGTTCTCGACGCCCGGGAGGCGAAATGCCTTCTCCTTTCCGAAGGCATTTCGCCAAGCGACGCCGGCCGGCTCGGGTTCGAGCGCCTGGATTCCCCGGAACGGGCCATGGAGCGCCTGTACCGGCTTCACGGGCGGGATTGCCGCGTTTTGGCCATTCCCGGCTTCAATTCCACCCCCATTGTATCGGAACACCCTGTCGCCTAGTAGACAGTCGGCGTTGAAACGGTGATGAATTAAAAGGAGAAGACGTGAAAGCAAAAGAATTCAAGGGAATCATCCCCCCGCTCCAGACCGCGTTCACCGAGGACGGGGAGATTCACGAAAAAGGCGTGCGGGCCATGGTCAGGTTCACCCTGCCCCATGTCGGCGCCTTCTATCCCGTCGGGACATACGGCTCGGGGCCCCTGATGTCCATCGACGAAAGGAAGAAAGCGCTCGAAATCATCCTGGACGAGACGGCGGGGAAGGCGCCGGTAATCGCCCATGTCGGCTGCGCCGACACCAAATCGGCCATCGAACTGGCGAAGCACGCGAAAAAGGCCGGCGCCCGGGCGGTCGGCGCCATTTCCCCCTATTACAGCCCCAACCTTCCGGACGATTTCCTCTTCGGCTACTTCAACGACATCATGCAGGCCGTGAACGAAACCGAATTCCCGGTGTTCGTCTACAACAACGGCCACTATTCCCAGAACGCGGTTTCCCCGGCCGTCCTCAAGCGCCTCGCCAAGAGCGGCCTGCGCGGCTGCAAGGACAGTTCGTTCGACCTCGTCAACTACTATTACTTCCGCGACGCCGTCGCCGAATACCCCGACTTCAACCTGATCATCGGCACCGAGGCCATCTTCGTCCCCGCCTTCGAGACCGGGGCCCGGGGTTGCGTCTGCGGCATCGGCAACATCTTCCCCGAAATCATGAGGAAAATGTACGACGAGTTCATGGCCGGAAACGTCAAGGCCTCCCTCGAGACCCAGGATCTCATCCTGAGGATCCGCTCCGTCATCAAGCAGTGGCCGACCCTGTCGATTCTCCACGCCATCCTGGAGATGCGCGGCGTCGACGCCGGCTTCCCGCGAAGGCCCTATCTCCAATGCCCGCCCGAGATGAAGGCGAGGATCCGCGGGCAACTGCGGGAACTGAGGGTGATTTGACGCTTGGGGCCGCGACTCCGGATTCGGGGAGCCATCGCCGTGAAAAAAGCCACGAAGATCACCCTCTACGACAATGTCATCGAGCAGTTGGGCGATCTGATCGGGAAGGGCAGCTATCGCCAGGGCGATTCCCTGCCGTCCGAGCGCGCCATGGCGGAGGAACTCGGCGTCAGCCGCAACACGCTTAGGGAGGCGTTGAAGGCGCTCGGCTTGATGGGGGTTCTCGAGGTGAAGCACGGCGGCGGCTATTTCGTCAGCGACGACCTGAACACCAGCATCGTCGAGTCGTCGTTCCGTTTCATGTCCACCGAGAAGCCCAACGACATCCGCGATCTGTTCGCCACCCGCCGCATCCTCGAGGCGGAGAACGCCGCCCTGGCCGCGGCGAATTCGACGCCCGAACTGGTCGCCGCCCTCGAGAACGACGAGGCCGGCATAAGGAACAACCTGGACGACACCGAAGTCGCCTCGTCCTACGACACCGACTACCATTTCAAGATAGCCAGGGCCTCCGGCAACCGCATGCTCAACAACTTCACCAAGATGCTGCGCTGGCCGCTGTTCAGGATGATGTTGAAAACGACCTACATCGGCGACCTCATGCAGTATGCGGTCTCGTATCACCGGAAGATTACCGAAGCCATCGCCGACAGGAATCCCGGCTTGGCCAGGAGCATGATGAACGAGCACATCATGACGGTCGAGCGGACGGTGCTCAACGATTTGCCGAAGGCGGAAAACCCATGAAAAAGGTCTTGATCGCGTCGAAATCGTGCTCGACCGGCAAGGGGAGGGACTATATCGCGAAACGGCTGGCCTCGGCCGGCGTCGAGGCCGTGTTCGGAAGGCTTACGGACCGCCTGTCCGTCCTGGGCGATTTCCAGGGCATGGTTATCGGGATGGACGCTTTCGGCGAAGACATCCTGGCCAGGGCGGCGTCCCTGCGCTTCGTCCTCAAGTTCGGCGTCGGCGTCGAAAACATCGACCTGGGCGCGGCCGAGCGGCGCGGCGTGAAAGTGCGCAACATGCCGGGCGTCAACAACGACGCGGTGGCCGAAATGGCCTTCGCCCTCATGCTGTCCGCCGCCCGCCGCCTGGCGGAGGGCGACCGGCAAGTCCGCTCCGGCCAATGGCCGCGGCTGGTCGGCCGAGGCCTGATCGGGAAAACCATGGGCATCGTCGGAACCGGAGCCATCGGCTGCCGGCTGGCCAGGCTGGCCGCCGGCTTCGACATGAGGTTGAGGGGCTTCGATCCCTTCGAAAACCGCGCCTTCGCCGCCCTCGGCGGAACCTACGCCGCCCTGGACGAGGTGCTGGCCGAGGCCGACGTCGTCAGCGTCCACGCGCCGCTGACCGAGAAAACCAGGCGCATGATAGGCGCGCGCGAGCTTTCCCTGATGAAGCCGGACGCCATTCTCGTCAACACCTCCCGCGGTCCGCTGGTCGACGAGGAGGCGCTCCGCGCCGCTTTGGAAACAGGGAGGATTTTCGCCGCCGGACTCGACGTCTTCGAGGTCGAACCCGCCGTCGGCAGGCCCGTGACCGCCCTGGACAACCTCACCTCGACGCCGCACATAGCCGCCTCCACCCGCGACACGCTGGAAAGGATGGACGAAACCTGCGTCGATATCGTGATTGAGGAATTGGGCGGGCGGGCCGGAACCGCCTGAAATTCCGGACCGCCAATTCCAATCCCGACGCCGCGCGGGAAAAATGGCGGAAACGGAATCTTTTCCGACTCGCTTCCGCGCGAGACGTCCCCGAACGCTCCGGCGGCCCCCGGATTGGCAAACAATCGCCGAATCACGGCGACTATTTCAACCTTTTTTGGAGGATTCAACATGGCACACGGGAAAACGCAGCGATTGGCGGCACCTGTAACGCATCGGCTCGGCATGGCGGGGACGCTCGCCCTGCTCCTGCTCTCCGGCTCCGGCATCCTCGCCGCCGGCGAGGCGCACAAAACGGCCGCGGGCTTTCCGAAACGGTCCTTGAACATGATCGTGCCCTTCGGCGCCGGCGGCGCCACCGATCTCATCGCCCGTTCCATCGCCGTCGGCATGGAGGAATACCTCGGGGTCAGCATCGCCGTCAACAACATGCCCGGCTCCGCCTCCGCCGTCGGCAACGAATATGTGATGAACGCCCCCCATGACGGCTACACCATCCTCTGCCAGCCCACCGACATCACCTCCATCAAGGTCATGGGCCAGTCGAAATTGACCTACAAGGATTGGGATTTCCTTTATATCGCCGCCGGGGTGCCGACCGTCATCGGCGTGCACCCCGATTCGCCCATCAAGACGATCGACGACTTCGTCAACGCCATGAAGGCCGACACCATCACCATCGCCACCTCGGACAGCGGTTGCGCCTTCACCCGGGGCGTCGGCCTCATTCTCCGCTCCGAAACCGGCCTCAAGCGCCCCGAGCTCATCCCGTCCGGCGGCGGCAATCCGGCCGCCCTGTCCTGCGTCAAGGGCGACGTCGACGCCGTCGCCTGCGGCCTCCCCGAATGCATCGACCTCGTCCGCTCCGGCGTCCTCAGGCCCATCGTCTACTTCGGCGCCTCCGCCATCGACATCGACGGCGCCCAGGGCAAGATCCGCATCCCGTGCATTTCCGAGAAATATCCCGACCTCCAGCCCCTCCTCCCCTTCGGCGGCTGGGTGAGCGTCGCCATGCCCAAGGGAACCGATCCGGAAATCCTCGATCTCCTGGCCAAGGCGGTGAAGTATTCCGCCACCAAGAAGGCGTTCACCGACTTCCTGGCCCAGAAGACATTCGTGCCCGTCGGCTTGACCGGCAAGGAGGCGGACAAGTGGGCGGAGGACAGTTCCTACACCAACTCCTACCTTCTCTTCGACATGGGCTTCGCCAAGACCGATCCCGCCAGCTTTGGCTGGCCGCGCCCTTGATCGGGGGACGATCTCCCCGGCCCGCCCGGGGCGAAGCGGAGCGCCGGGCGGGCCGGCTCCATCATTCCCGCTTTCCGCTTGCGAAAGGAGACGACCTTGCCCGGCTTTGAATTGGCCGCCGCCCTGGCGGCTGTGGCGATCTCGGCGGCCATATGCATTTTGTCCCTCGGCATCCCCTTGGGGCTCGCCCCGCATTTTTGGGCCGGTCCGGGGGCGTTTCCCTTCCTCGTCGGCTTCATCGTCCTGCTGCTTTCGGTCTTTTGGACCGTCGACGCGCTGGGGAAAAAGGCCCGGGCCAAGGCCGCCGCCGAGGCGCCGGCGGCGACCACCCCGTCATGGGCGGAAGAGGTGTTCGGTCCCCCCGACCGGCGGAAACGGCTTTTCCTCGTCGCGGCGCTCACCTTGATCTTCGTCTTCGCCCTCATTCCGGCGGCGGGGAGGATCAGCAACGATTTCGGGTTTGTCGCGGCGACCTTCATTTTCATTTTCGCCGGCCTGCGGATCTTCTCCGGGTATTCGTCCAGGAACGTTCTCGTCATTTCAGCTTTGACGGCGGTGTGCGTGTACTACACGTTCGAACACGGACTGCTGTTGCCGATGCCAAGGTAAGGGCTTGCGCAAAAATAAGCCCTCCATGTTTAGAGACTGTTGACAAATTGCCGGATCGTCCGGGTTATACGGCGTCAAAATCCGCTCCCCGGACGATTTTTGCCTCGGACCGCCGGCAAGAATCATCCTGTCAACGCCTTTTTCCTTGTCTAACCCGGACGATCCGGCATTTAACAACACGCTCTAAAAGTTGACTGGAAGGAAACCATGGACATTTCCCCCTTGGCGCAGCCGCACGACCATCTGGCCAGGCATTTTCTGACCAATCCCGATTTGGCTGCCGATCTTCTGAGGAACTACGTCGACCG
>JAISYD010000101.1 GCA_031270145.1 Planctomycetota bacterium | reverse complement strand
TTCAGCGACTTTGGAAAAGACGACGTTTTTGCCGTTTCCGGCGTTGCCTTGCTCCGGCCGGATCCTATAATGATTCGGTTCAGCATGGATAATCTTGGCTAATGTAAGGCGAAGAAGATGGCGAACGGCAAACGAATCCGGGAAGAGAGGCTGGCCAAGCTAGCCGCCTTGCGGAAGGCGGGACTGGATCCCTACGGCGGCAAGGCGGAACTGGACGGCGACATCGCCGCCATTCGCGCCAAATGCCCGGAACGGAAGGACGGCCAAGAAAGCGATGTTTCGGTCAAGGCCGCCGGAAGGGTGACGGCCATCCGCGACATGGGCAAATCCTGCTGGCTGGATTTGCGGGATCGCGGCGGGAAAATCCAGGTCAATCTGCTGCAAAAGCGGATGCCGGAAAATTTCCACTTGGCCAAACTCATGGACATAGGCGACTTCATCGCCGTCTCCGGCCAGTTGCAGCGGAGCCGCACCGGCGAGATCACTATTTTCGCCGACCATATGGCCTTCCTGGCGAAAAGCCTGGAGCCGTTGCCGGCTAAATTCAAGGGGCTTAGGGACGTCGAGACACGTTTCCGCCGGCGCTACCTGGATCTGGCCGCCAACGAGGATTCCCGCGCCCGCTTCATACTTCGGAGCCGGCTTGTCACGCATATCCGCGGCTACCTTGACCGGCGCGGCTTTCTGGAGGTGGAGACGCCCATGCTCCAGCCCCTATACGGCGGAGCGGCGGCCCGCCCCTTCACCACCCATCACAACTCGTTGGACATGGATTTGTATCTGCGCATTTCGCCGGAAACCTATCTGAAGCGCCTCCTGGTCGGGGGCTTGGACCGGGTGTACGAGCTTAACCGCAATTTCCGGAACGAGGGCATCGACGCCTCGCACAATCCGGAATTCACCATGATCGAGCTTTATCAAGCCTATGCCGACTACACCGACATGATGGCGCTGCTGGAGGATCTGGTCTCCGACACGGCCCAGGCCCTGCTCGGGACCACCCGGGTCGATTTTGCCGGACATGACATTGACCTCGCCAAGCCCTGGCCCCGCAAACGCATCCATGATTTGATCCGCCAAACCGCCGGTTGCGATCCGGACAACGACGAATCCATGCGCTCCCGACTGGCCGAAGCCGGCCTGGAGGCGGCGAAAATCCAGACGCTGGATCACGACAACCTGATCCAGGAGGCGATGGATGAGCTGGTCGAGCCCAACCTGATCCAGCCCACTTTCGTCACCCACCATCCGGCCAGCCTCAATCCGCTGTGCCGCCGCAACCGCGAAGACCCATCCCTGTCGGATCGCTTCGAGGTCATTGTCGCGGGGTTCGAGCTGTCCAACGCCTTCAGCGAACTGAACGATCCGCTGGAGCAAAAGGCCAGATTCGAGGCGCAGTTACGCCGCGACGCGGGCGCCGGCGAAACTTACGGCGACAAACTGGACGAGGATTATGTCTCGGCCCTGGAGGTGGGCATGCCGCCGGCCGGCGGCATGGGCATCGGCATCGACCGCCTGGCCATGCTGCTGACCGGGCAGCCCAGCATCAGGGAAGTGGTCCTATTCCCGACCCTGAAAGCGAAAAGCCGGGAGGAAATCGAGGAGGCCATGGAGGAAACGCTTGCCGACGCGGAATGATTTTTTCCGAATGACAAAAAAAAGCGACCTGGTATAATGTGGATTGGCGCGGTTACCGGATTAAACAACCAACAGGGAGAAAGGCGGCGGCATGATCACCAAGGCTAAGGAGCATCGACGCAGTCAGCATGAAAAACTGCGGGAAGGCAAGGGCAAGCTGGAGATGATCCACTTCCTTGAGGAAGCGGGAAGCTTTGGCTCCGGGCGCATGTTCGCCCGGGCGGTCATCCCGCCCGGCTCGTCCATCGGCGAACATCCGCACAACGGCGAGTTCGAGCTTTATTATATGCTGGACGGCACGGCCCAGGTCACCGACAACGGCGTGCCAGGCGTCCTGGAGACAGGCGACGTCATGATCTGCAAGGACGGCGACCGCCACAGCATTGAGAACAAAAGCGACAAGGACATCGAAATCCTGTTTTTGATTCTCTACGTCAAGCAGTAAGCGACCATGCTCCGCCCTGCCATATTCCCACCCAAACGCGGCATGGGCGGCAAGCTGGGACGCTGTCAAAGCGACGGGGGATCGCGACCCGCGATCCCCCGATTTTCGCGAGAACCGGATATTTCACCGGCTAGCCAGTTTTCCCCGCAATTCGGCCAGCCATTCAAGCGCCGCCTCTTGGCGGCTAGGCGCGGCCTCGCTTTGGATAAATTCAGCGGGGATTTCGGCCAGGAAGCGGCTAGGCAGACATTTGCGCTCCTTGCCGCGCACCAGCCTGGCCCGATTCCAGGTAAGGGTTAATTCCAGCCTGGCCCTGGTCATGGCGACGTAAAAAAGCCGCCGCTCCTCCTCGACCATACCCTCCTCAACCGCCTTCTGGTTGGGAAAGGTATCTTCCTCCAAACCGGCGATGAACGTTTCCGGAAACTCCAATCCCTTGGCTGAATGGGCGGTTATAATGGAAACCGCGTCCCTTTTGGACTGTCGGCCGCCGCGTTCGGGCCGGCCAGCCAGCGTCGCCTCATCCAAAAAGGCGGAGAGGATATCCTCTGGCCGGCCCAAGGGGTTATGGGCCGCAAAGGCGGAGAGGGAAGCATCCATCTCCAGGGCTTCGTTCCAGCGCGCGGCCGATTCAAGGGGATTCCGGTAAAGTTGGCGCAATTCCTCCTGATAGCCGACCGCGTTCAGGATTTCCTTGACTAGGCCGCGGGCGCCGCCTTTTTTCAGCCGTTCGCCCCAGGAAAGGATTTCAGACGCGAAGCGGCGGCAGGCTTCAACTTGGGGTTTGCCCATTTCCGGCTCTAGCTCAGGCTTTGACAGCAGGTGGAAAAAATGACTGCCGTCGCGGATGGCCCGAGCCGACAGGAGATCGATGGTTTTATCGCCAATACCTCGCGGCGGAACGTTTATAACCCGCCTAAGCTGGCTGTCGGCCTCGGGATTGACGGCAAGAGCCAGAAAAGCCATCACGTCCCGCGCTTCCTTGCGATCAAACAGGCTCTGGCCGCCAATAACCTCGAAGGGCAGCCTGGCGGCGACAAATTCGTCCTCTAGTGGCCGGGATTGGGCGTTGGAACGGATAATCACCGCGAAATCCGCGAAGCGGATTCTCCCGCAGGAACTGTTCCGCCGCTCGCGGATGGCTTGGACAATGCGCTCAGCCTCGTCGAATTGGTCATTGCAGGCCAGCAGGCGGATCAGCCCGCCCCGGCCAAGCTCGGACCAAAGGTTTTTGTCCTTGCGGCCAACATTGTTTTGGATTACCGCGTTGGCCGCGGCAAGGATGGTGGCGGTGGAGCGATAATTCCTTTCCAGGGTTATGGACGCCGTTCGCGGGTAGCTTTCCTGGAACTTCAGGATGTTTCCCGCCTTGGCCCCGCGCCAGGCATAAATGGACTGGTCGTCGTCGCCAACCACGCACAAATTGTCGCGCGGGCTGGCCAAGAGGCGCATAAGGTCGAATTGGATATGGCTGCTGTCCTGGAATTCGTCTATCATGATATAATGGAAGCGATTGCGCCAAGCATCAAGCGCATCCGGATATTCCCGCAAAAGCCGTCCGGCCTGGAGCAGCAAATCGTCGAAGTCCATGGCGTCCTGTCGCCGGAGCGCCTCTTGGTAGCGGCGGTAGACCGCCGCCAAGATATGTTCGTCGTCGTCGATGGCGTAGCGACTTAACGCCTCGGGGGTTATCCCTTGATTTTTCAACCGGCTGATCCGGGCAAGAAGCTTGTCGGGTAAAAGCGGGGCGCCGCCCCTTACCGTGGCCGCCGCCTTCCGGATGTTGGCCAGTTGCTCGCCCGCATCGCAAATGGAAAAGCCGGAAGTGAAGCCAATCCGGCCGGCATGTGGACGGATCAAGCGTACGGCCAAGCTATGGAAAGTTGAAAGGATGAGATTTCGCAATTGAACGTGTTTGCCCAGCAGGCCGGCCAGGCGGGAACGCATTTCCGCCGCCGCCTTGTTGGTGAAGGTGACGCCAAGGATATTCTCCGGCTTCACCCCCTGGCTCAGGAGGCGGGCTATCCGCTCGGTAATCACCCGGGTTTTTCCGGTGCCGGCGCCCGCCAGAATCAATAGCGGGCCTTCGCGATGGCAAACCGCTTGTTGTTGTTGCGTATTCAGCTTTTCCATTCGCCATGTCCGAAAAAACAGGCATTCTAATTCCGGCCTTTGGAAACGCCAGTTTCATTTTTTGAAAAACATAAAAACCGCGAGGGACGGCTGAACATAATTGACAGGTAGATTTTGTAACGGTTGTGAAATTTTGGAACGCCCGGCTTGCTCCTTCTCCCAACCCCCGGCGGGCAATGTTTTTCTTACCTTCCGGGGGGTGGCTTTATACGGATGCTTTGCTTAGACGCTTCAAACCGCAAGTTGCCGTTCTCATAGGCCCGACCTCTAAGGGCCATCCCCCTGGCCCTGGCGGTTCAATCCCTCCCCTGGTTGAACCGCCTTTTTTATTTCTTCCAAGGCGTCGGGAAAACGGCGCCGGACGCGAATCCAGCCCTGGCGGCGATCCGGCGAAAAAAAGGTTGCCATTACGCGGCAAGGGCATTATATTGTGCCTCATGCCGCCGGTTATTCATAGGCGCTATTCGGCGGCCAACCCCCTTTCAGGAGAACCATGCATGATCAATTTCGTTTTCTACGCTCCCACCAAGGTGATTTTCGGCAAGGACACCGAAAGCCAGGCTGGCGCTGAAATCAAGGCTCTGGGCTATAAAAAGGCCCTGATCCATTACGGCGGCGCCAGCGCCATGAAATCCGGTCTCATAGATCGGGTCGTGGCCTCCCTTGACGCGGCCGGAATCGCCCATGTCGGCCTGGGAGGCGTGAAGCCGAATCCGCGCCTGGCCCTGGTCCGGGAGGGCATCGCCCTGGCCAAGAGGGAGAAAGTTGATTTCCTGCTGGCGGTGGGCGGCGGCAGCGTCATAGACTCGGCCAAAGCCATCGCCTACGGCATCACCAACGACGGGGACGTATGGGATCTTTACCTTGCCAAGAAAAAGGCCGTGGCCTGCGCCCCGGTCGGCTGCGTCCTCACCATAGCCGCCGCCGGCAGCGAGACTTCCAACTCCTCGGTCATCACCAACGATGACGGCGGCCACAAGCGCTCCTACAACGACGACATCGCCAGGCCCAAATTCGCCATCATGAACCCGGAGTTGACCTTCACCCTACCGGAGTATCAAACCATGAGCGGGGCGGTGGACATCCTCATGCACACCCTGGAACGTTATTTCACTAATGACAAGCAGGTTGAGCTTATCGACCGCATGTCCGAGAGCCTGATGCTGACAGTAATTGAAAACGCGCCCAAACTGCTCAAAAACCCCCGCGATTACGACGCCAGGGCCGAGATCATGTGGGCCGGCAGCCTGTCCCACAACGGCCTGACCGGTACCGGCCGCACCGGCGACTTCGCCAGCCACCAGCTTGAGCACGAACTGTCCGGCATGTTCGACGTGGCGCACGGAGCCGGGCTTTCCGCCGTCTGGGGAAGCTGGGCCAGATACGTCTACAAACATGACATCGCCAGGTTCGCCCAGTTCGCCGTCCGGGTCATGGGAGTGGAAATGAATTACTTCAACCCCGAGGAGACCGCTCTGCGCGGCATTGAGAAAATAGAAAATTTCTTCCGCTCCATAAAAATGCCAGTCAGCATTTCCGAGCTTGGCGTCAAGGATCTCACGGAAAAACAGCTTGACGAGATGGTGGAGAAGTGTTCCTGGAACGGCGCCCGCCAAATCGGCCAATTCGTCAAACTGGATCGGACCGACATGAGAAAAATCTACCAAATGGCAAAGTAGCGCGTCCATCCGGCCTTCCCCCGCCCGCCAGAGGGCGGGGGCAAGGAAAAGGCACCCCGACAAAGCCGGACGATTTGACCGAAACGGCAAGGAGAAGGGCATGGCTAAAAAACAAGTCTTCATCAACGATAATTTCATGTTGACGTCGAAGTCGGGCGAGCGCCTCTACCATGATTACGCCAAGGACATGCCCATCATCGACTACCATTCGCACCTTCCCATCGCCCAAATCCTGGGCGACATCAATTTCAAGAGCATCACCGAGGTCTGGCTTTACGGCGATCATTACAAATGGCGGGCCATGCGCACCCTTGGCCTTCCCGAACCGCTGATTTCCGGCTGGCCCGAACCGGCGCCGGATCGCGAGCGCTTCCAGGCCTGGGCCAAAACCATGCCCATGTTGATCGGCAATCCCCTTTACCATTGGACCCACCTGGAATTGAAACGCTACTTCGACCTTGACGATTTGCTCTCCCCCGCCACCGCCGACCGGATTTTCGACGCCTGCAACCAGGCTCTGGCTCAGCCGGAATTTTCCGTCCGTTCGCTCATGGAGCGGAGCCGGGTGGAATGCGCCTGCACCACGGACGACCCGACGGACAGCTTGGAAAGCCATCTGAAACTGGCCAAAAGCGATTGGAAAATCAAGGTCTTTCCCGCCTGGCGCCCGGACAAGGTCCTGGCGGCGCATGAGGCGAAGCCCCTGAACGCTTGGCTTGACCGATTGGAAAAGGCCGCCGGCATCCGCATCCGGAACTACGGCCAGCTCATTGAGGCGCTGCAAAAGCGCCACGACTTTTTCCATCAGGCCGGCTGCCGGCTCTCGGACTACGGCTTGGAGCGTCCCTACGCCGCGCCCTACCGGGACTCGCAGATCAAGGTCGCCTTCAAAAAACTCCGGAACGGCAAATCCCTGACTGGAGACGAGCTGGAACGCTATCGCTCCGCCCTGCTCCATGATCTGTTAGTGATGGACGCCCGGAGCGGCTGGACCCAGCAACTGCATCTGGGCGCCAAGCGCCGGAATAATCTAGCCGGTTTCAAGGCTCTGGGACCCGACACCGGCTTCGATTCGATAGGCGATTTCCCGCTTGGCGACGCCTTGGTAGCCCTCCTGGATCGCCTGGACGGAGAGGGCCGGCTTGGCCGCACCGTCATCTATGACCTCAATCCCCGGGACGACGACTTGATTGCCTCCGTCGTCGGCTCCTTTCAGCGGGATTTTCGGGACGGCGCGACCAGCGGCAACGACATCCCCGGCAAGATCCAATTCGGAACCGCCTGGTGGCATAACGATCACCGGGACGGCATGCTGAAACAAATGAACGCCATAGCGAACATGGGGTTGCTGTCGGCGTTTGTCGGCATGCTCACCGATTCCAGAAGCTTTTTGTCCTACCCGCGGCATGAGTATTTCCGCCGCATCCTTTGCCAGAAACTCGGCTCCGAAATGGACAGGGGCGAGATACCGAATGATTTCGACTTGATTGGCGAAATGGTTAAGAATATCTGTTACGGCAACGCCAAGCGTTATTTCAA
>JAISYD010000090.1 GCA_031270145.1 Planctomycetota bacterium | reverse complement strand
AATATAACCTTGGCGTTTCCTATGCGAATGGAAAGGGCGTGGCGCAAGACGATGCCGAGGCGGTGAGATTGTTGAGCCAGGCGGCCGAACAAGGGAATGCAATTGCCCAAAATAGGCTTGGCCTTGCCTATGTGAATGGAAAGGTCGTGGCGCTAGACGATTACGAGGCGGTGAGGTTGTTCCGCCAAGCGGCCGAACAAGGGAATGCGATGGCCAAAAATAAGCTTGGCGTTTCCTATGCGAAAGGAAAGGGCGTGGCGCAAGACATTGCCGAGGCGGTGAGGTTGTTCCGCCAAGCGGCCGAACAAGGGAATACATATGCCCAAACTAACCTTGGCGTTGCCTATGTGAATGGAAAGGGCGTGGCGCACGATTATGCCGAGGCGGTGAGGTTGTTCCGCCAAGCGGCCGAACAAGGGAATACAAATGCCCAAAATAGCCTTGGCTTTGCCTATGCGAATGGAAAGGGCGTGGCGCAAGACCATGCCGAGGCGGTGAGATGGTATCGCCAGGCGGCCGAACAAGGGAATGCATTTGCCCAAACTAGCCTTGGCGTTGCCTACTACCACGGCCGTGGCGTGGCGAAAGACTACGCCGAGGCGGTGAGGTTGTTCCGCCAGGCGGCCGAACAAGGGAATACAGATGCCCAAAATAACCTGAGGATACTCGTTGGCGAATAGGCGAATCGAAGGTCTGTCCGGCCGAAGGTTTGTCCGGCCGCGTTGGTCGGAGGGGTTCGGATGGGCGGCGTCGGGGAATGTCCATTGCGGGTTCATGCGGGTGGTCATTGTGAACGGGGTTTTCCGTTTTTTGGGGAATAGAGGAAGGTAAGGAGAAACGTGACGAGGATTTTTGGATTGGCCGTGTTCTGTGTTTCGTTGCTGGCGGTCGTTTCCGGCTGCTGCGGGAGCGGTTCGTGCGCTCCCGGGCCGGCGTGCGCCCCGGCTTGCCAGCCGGTCCGGATCGTGGCGCCGGCGCCGGCCGCCGCGCCGGTTCAGATCGTGCGCTGAGGCCGGCCCGGGAGGGGGGGCTGTTCGCCGGTGTTCGGTCGGGGTTCGGGCCTGGCGAAAGGCGAGAGGTTGACATTCGAATTCTTGCACTTTTGAGGCAACCGGGCGGCAATCGACCCGGTTTTCCCGAAAAGTCTGTGCAAAGGGAGTCTGCGATACTTTATGGAAGTGGAAAGCGGGGCCTGGGCCGGGCGGCGGTTTTAGCCGCCGCCGGCTGGCTGTGCGCCGTGGGCGTGTGCCGTCCGCTCGGAGCCGGGGACGCGGCCAAGACGGAAGCGAACGTGACGGAAGAGGCGAAGGCGACGGCGGAAGAAGCGGCGATGGCTTCCGACGCCGGCGTCCCGCCCGGCGGGGCGACGCCGGATCGGGATTTGGCGAAGGCGGAACTCCTGGTCCTGCGGGGTGCGGCCGACGCGGTCAACGCCTTTTCGGTCGATTTGTTCAAGCGGCTGGCGGCGGCCGGCGGCGGCAATCTTGTCGTCTCCCCGTACTCGCTCGAATGCGCGCTGGCGGCCGCCGCCGCCGGGGCCGAGGGGGCTACCCGGGACGAAATGCTCCGGGTCCTCCGGCTGGCGCCGGGGCACCCGGTCCGCGACTGGCTGAGCCCGCAGGCGCCGCTTGCCCTGCTCTCGGCCCGCCTTGTCGCGAATCCCGGCATTTTCGCCTCCGCCGCCCGGGTGATTGCGGCGGCGGATCTGGAGCTGAATCCCGGCTTCGCGCCGGCAATCGGGGCGCTTTACGGGACGGATGTGGACGTCCTGGATTTCGCCGACGCGGCGGCGGCGAGGAAAAGCGTCAACTCCTGGGCGGCCGCGAAGACGGACGGGGCGATTCCCGAGGCGGCAAAGGCGGCGATGGCGGCGACGGCGGCAGATATATAGTCAAATATTCATTTGAAAAATGCGGATGGTTTGATACATATACAAAGAAGCCTATCCTTCTTGCCAAATTGCAGGCAGAACCGGGAAAACCCGGAAAGGGAGGAACGGGTGGCGCCGGGGGCCGCGGAGGGCATGGTGGCATAGTGCATGGCGGTGGAACGAATGGCGATTCTGGACAGGGTGGACCGGATGGCAATATTGGCAGGAAGATTATGCCAACACTAATGCCTGGGACGGAGATCGAATGGAATGCTCTTGAGTTTGGCGGTAAATAAGAGCATTGATGGAACGTAACTTAATGCGGGAGGCGGGAATGGCGAGAATCCCGCCTCCCCGGCTTCACGTCGGGCGCCCAATTTGGGAGAGGAGGGAACATATCATGAACGTCGCCGCCAGGCTCTTCGCGATCACCGCGCTTGTCGTTTCCTCGGCTTTGCCGGGCGCCGCGCAGGGGGCCGAATCGGGTCTGCCGGCCCGCATCCTGCTGCGGCAATACATCATCGAATTAGGACGTGCGCTGGATGCCGACAACCATGCCGGGGCGCTGGAGGTTATCGGGAGAATCAGGGGGTTGAAGGGTGTCGGGATACCGCGCAAGATTGGGTATTTCGAAGCGTTCGGCCTGTATAAGACGGGTAGGTACACGGAGGCGTTGGCGGCGGTGGACGAGTTTCTCCTAACGCCGGACATTGGCGACGACTATCTGAATGAAGCGTTGGAATTGCGGATAGAAATGCGGGAGAAAATCGCCAGGCCGGAGACCCTCCGATTGATCCTGCCCAGCGACGTCCCTCTTGAATTCCGGCTGATTCCGGCCGGGACGTTCCTGATGGGGTCGCCGGCATCCGAGGCGAGACGCGATGACGACGAGGTTCAGCATGAGGTAAGTCTGTCGAAGGCGTTTTATATGGGCATATACGAGGTGACGCAGGCGCAGTGGCGGGCGGTGATGGGGAACAATCCAAGTTATTTCAA
>JAISYD010000358.1 GCA_031270145.1 Planctomycetota bacterium | reverse complement strand
CAGACGTTCGTGCTTTTCCGCCGCCTCTCCGGCAATGGCATGGATGTCCAGCGGCCCGGACGCGGTCTCCGCCGGGACGGCTGAATACGCCGGCGGCGCTGCGCCCTCCCGGCCGTAATGTTCTTCCAGCTTCTCCATGACCCATTCGGAAAGCCCATGACAGTTTTCGTTGAAGCAGTGCGCCAGGTAGCGGACTTTGACCCCTCCCACCATCGTCCCCATGGCATGGTTGATATAGCAACGGTGGCGCTTGTCGCCGCACAGGGGGCAGTTTATGACGTACTCCTCGCTGCCGCCCCGGCTTGCGACCACCGGCCTTTTGCCAGGGTCGCTTTTAATCCAGGGCCGCAGCCGGGAGCCTGGATTGACCACATTCACATCCCCGCGGGTTTCCGCCCAGAGCATCTCATACAGCGGCGGGTTGAGCGGATTCGGCAATTTGGAATATTGGCTCATCGCAGTCTCCTTGTCCTGCCGGCCCGATTCGCCGCTTTCGCAGCGGCCAGGCCACGGCGCTGTCGGGTGCGGGCATCACCAGGCGGCTGCGGGTATCGCCGCCCCGGTTAGCGGGTGTCCAGAAACGGGATACCCGCACGTTAACTCCTCCAGAAATAAGATGTTGTGTAAATATGCGGGTGTTGCGGGCATGAAATCGCCATCCCCTATTATATATGCGTACGCTACCATGTTCTTCATTGCCGGATTTCTTCATATAGACTTGAAACCAATACCCGCAATACCCGCAAATCATGATAACTCCAATAAATTCAAGTGGATATTTTGCGGGTATCGGGTTTTCCCGATACCCGCGGCGCGGGTGTCACATACCCGCAACCTGTTTCAGGCCGACGAAGTCCACCCGCCATAAGTGCACCTTCTCATGGGCGGAATATTCGGATACCAGCCTCATGCCGCCGGCCACGCGGTTCTGGATCGACTTGAAATAGATTGTTACTTTCCTGGCGGGGTTGACGTTCTTCTGGTCAAGGATGACGCTCAGACCTTCGGGAAGGTTGTTGCGCAATTGCTGGTTTTCCTGCGCCCTGGCTTTCGCCGCAAAATTGGCGGAAGTGACGGCCTCGTTGTGGAACACATTGAGGAACGCTTGAAGAAAAGCGCTCAATTCCTCTAGTTCCTGGCTGGCGGCGCTGTCCGCCCCATTCCAGTCGGCCAGGAACCCGTCAACGCCCGCCGCCGCCAGTATGCCGCCGATCATCTCGCACCAGGACTCGAAGGAGCCGAGGCGTTTCCCGCCCCAGAGCGGCCTTCCCGCCGCCTCCCAGTTCCGAATCAGGATAATCAGCGCCCTGACGAGCTTGCCGCGATGTTCCCGGACATAGACCAGCGGATCGAAGGAGAATTGGCGCTCCCACGGCTTCTCGTCCTTCGCCTCAAGCTGCAGCATGACGGTGCGCCGGGAGAGGTCCCCGGCCACCATGATGTTTACGCCGGTGGCGACGACGACCGCCCGCATTGGACAGGTTATCATCTCGGAAAGGCCAAGCCGCCTGTCGCTCCAGGTATTGGTCGTCAGCAGGGACGCCATGGTCGGGCTGTCGAACTTGCCGACCAGATTGTCAATCACCAGCACCCTTGGACGGGGCATCAGGCTCGCGGTCAGCCGTTTACGGACCTCCTCGTCGTCGTTGCGCTCTGGAACAGTAATCTGGGCGTAGCCTTTATCGCCGGCAATGGCGCCAAGGCATGCCGCCAGAGTCGTCTTGCCCGCTCCCTGGACATTCGAGGATATCGCGATCAGCGGGACGTTGCCGGCAATGAACGGCCTGGCGATGGGGGTGAGCAGCAGGCCGAGGAAATTGCTTCTGGCCGCCTCGTTCTCGAATGGGAAGCCGGCGAAAGGCTCCTCGAGGGCGGCAAGGGCGTCCCGCACGTCGTCCGGTGTGGGGGTTTCGGGAAGGGAGTCGAATTCGGCCGGCATGGCCGGTGCGTGATACAGGCGGGATGCGGCGTCATAGCCGGCGTCCCGGATGAGCGAGACATCCTCCCGGAAGGTGGGGATGTCGACCAGTCCCTCCAGCCGGGGAAGTCCTTCGGGATGGGCGAGGATGTCCATGATGGCGTCGTCCGGGGGCTTCACCGGCCTGTCGGCGTGATTGGCGCCGCGCCTGACAAACGCGACCAGCCTGGTCAGCAGCACCTTCAAAGTTGAACGGCCGCTCGACGAGGCGCTTATTTCCTGTATGGTTTTTCCGCCGTTCTCCGCGTCCTCGACCGTCGCGCAGACGCCGTTGAAGTTATACACGTGCGGCGAATCGGGCGAGGCGTGCGCAGCGGCGAGGGATTTCCGGCACAGATCGGAAACCTCGCAGAGTTCCATGTCGGCGGGGCGGCAAACGGGTTTCGCCTGGCTTTCGGCATAGCCAGGGATGGGAGCGCCGTCAAGGTAATCCGGGAGTCCTTCAGCATCGTCGAGGTCGGGCGGCGGCATCGGCGGATGATAGCGCGGGTCGACTCCCCGGTCGAAGTCGCGCGTGCCGGATTCGCTCTTCGGCAGATCCGCCGGAACGGCTGGCGGAACAGAATCCTGACGCCGATTGTTGCCGGGAAGCGTTCCGCCTGGCCATACCGCAACGCCGGGCGCCGGCGCCGGCATAAGCACAGGTGTAGGCATAGGCGTGAGCATAGGCATAGGCGTAGGCGTAGGCGTGAGCATAGGCATAGGCGTAGGCATAGGCATAGGCGTGGGCGGCTCATAATAGCCTGGCAGCGATCGTGGCGAGGTTGCCTCCCAAGGATAAAGCGGGACTGGCTGGGGCGGCCGAGGCATACCCGCTGCCGGACGGGCCGAACACGTCCCTTGGCTGTTCCAAGCGTCCTGTTCGGGCATGGCGGATGCGCCGGGATATTCCGGACGGGCAGGATGATGCGCGCTTTGATCCATTGCAAACTCCCCCTGATGCGACGCCGATTTTCCCGGCGTACTGGTGAAATAGCTTGACAAGCATCGGGCGGGAGCTATACTGAAGGAGTCTATATTTCAGCGCTCCGCGCCTCGCAGCGCCGCCCCCCAAGGCGGCGTTGCTTTATTGACAGGGACTCGTCCCGCCGATCTTTTCTTCCATCTCCTCGTCGGCCAGTTCATAGGTAAAGACCGGGACCGGCAAAATTCGTGGCCGCATGGGCGCCGTTTCCACGGCTTCCATTGCTCCCGCCGCGCCTCCCGCCGATTCGCCAAAAACCGCGTTTTCCCCTGTATTCCCGCACAAAATCAACATTGCCCGCCTCCCTGTCGCTCTTTTCCCTGGATTGGGATGAACGCGACGGTATGGATTTCCGCTAGCCGATGCGAGAGCCTTGCGATCTTTTTTTCCCGCATTCTTCGAAAACCGGGAATTGCCTCGCTCGCGGCCGGCCGGCGTTTCCGCGCATTCCGCCGCGCCTCCCGCCAATTCGCCAAAAACCGCGTTTTCTCCTGTATTCCCGCATAAAACCAACATTGCCCGCCATCTCTGGAACCGTTCTTTCCCGCCGTTTTTCCTTCCCTCGAACCGGGCTTGAACGTAGACGCTGTAGATTTCCGTATGGCATTTCGAGAACCTCGTACGCTTTCGGCGGTTTTTTTTCAGCTATCGCGGCGGTGCTGTTGCCTCCGGCCGCCGGAAAATGGATGCTGTGCCGGAAAGAGACCTTTTTTGAGGAGGAATTGCAATGGAGCAGCAAAAAAGCCTTGCCGAGATGCTGGCCTGTCTGCCGCCGGAAGGCAGGCACGCCTATCTGGACATTGAGGCGGTGCGGCGTTTGGTGCGGAATATCCGCCCCGGCGTCGACGCGCCCGCCACCATTGAAAAAACGGGCGGCAACTGGCGTTTGCGGTACCATTTCACGCTGCCGGACGGGAGCAGGCGCCGCCGCGGCGTCACCTTGCCGGACGCCGCGGCCGCGGATTGGATTCGGGAGCGCATGCGGCAGGCCGGCGGCGCACGGGGCGCCAGGTTCGGCGCCGGCGAATTCGGTCGGACCGCCGGCTGATTTCAGGGAGGGACTGCGTCATGACGGAAACCGTCGCGCCGGGAAACCGGAAGCCGGCCAAGGAGTCCCTGGCCGACACCTTCGAATACATGCGCCGGCGTTCGCTGCGCGCGGGATTCCCGATGTTCGCCAAGGACTTCAAGGGCCACACCTGGCTGGACGAGGCCGATCCGGCCGAACTGCCCGAGGCGGCGGACAAGATTTTGCTCGGCCAGACCGCCAGGCTGGCCATACTGGCCGCCGGCAGGCTGGAAAACGCCGTCAAAAGCGGCGGCTTTGCCGAGTCCTCCGCGCCGGTGGACGCGCTGGTGGAAATCCTCATGCGCGAGCGGGACCGGGCCGCCGACTTCTACCTGGACGTCAAGCGACGCCTGGCCAAGATCGCCCATCTCGAAAACCTGAATCGCCGGGCCGAAAAGAAGGCGGCAGCCAATGAGCGCACCATCGTCGTCGTCACGGAAACAGCTCCGGAACCGGGTCGAAAAGCTGTTCGCAGACCCGCCGGGGTCGATAAATCTGGAAAGGCGGATCGGGACTTGGCGGCTGCGCTGGCGGGAGCGGGACGCGGCGGATGGGAGAATCCGCCGCCGCTCCCTGGACTTGGCGCAAGACGCCTGGCTGCTGTCGGAGGCGCGTGAACTGCTCCGGCGGCGAAAAGATGCCGCACGGCGGAACGCCGGACAGCGGGAAGCGGGACGCGCCCTGGCGGCGCTGAAAACCCGCCTGCTGGCCGCCGCCGGATGCGGGAGACTGTTGCGGCAGCGGATAGCGGGCGTCTATGAGCATGCGGCCGCCCTGGGACTCGCCGCGCTGGAGGATTTCATTCTCCATCGACCCTGGCTGGCCCGGGCCATGCCGGCGGGCCGCCCGGCCAAAAGCGCCGGGCGCCTCGTACGGCTGTCCCTGCTAATTGCCGCGCTCCTGTTTTGCCTCTGACCGCCGGATGCGCGCCGCGGGGCCAGGGAAGGCGTACGAAGCCGTGGACGGCGAGCGGCCGCCGGTCAAAAGCGCCGGCGCCTGCCGGATCATTTCCTCGCTTGTGCCGAACTTGTCTGTCTGGCAGGCCCCACGCGTTGTAAGCGGTCGTCCGCTTACCCTGCCTGGCCGCCGCGGCGCAAAGCGTCCGGGCAGGGAGGCCGTCGGGTCCAAAGAGGCCGAAGATGCGGGAATTTCCTCTTTTTCCGTCGCGCTCCCGCGGCGCCCCGGCTCCCGCGCACGCTGCCGGGCACGATCCGGCCTGGCGCTGGCAGGCCGGGCTGGCCCTCGCGCTGGGCCGGCCTGTCGGAAAAGGCGGATGGGAGACCGCCGCCGCCCTTGAAGATCCGCTGCTCCGGGACCGTCTGTTGCCGTACTTGCGGTTCCGCGTCGAGGGCTCGTACCAGCCGGGAATCCCCGAAAGCGACTACCTCGCGATCCGGAAAGCCGTGAACGTCTGGAGCGACCGGGAAAGGGAATACCGGCAACTGCCCTACCGACTGGAGGCGGGCGTCCTGGCCGGCCGGCCGGAGGGCTGCCTGACGTCGCGGGACGAGGGAATCGACGGCCTCGCCCAGCGGCTTTACGAGGGCCTGTTCTTCGATGTCCGGGCGCACCTGGACGACCGGGAATGGCTGCTCCGCGCCGTCTTCGCCCAGCCCGGGCCGCGCACGCAAGCCGCCGCTTGCGGCCTCCGGTCGAAGGTCGTCGCCTACGGCCTCGGTGGCGCCGAACTGCGGGCCTTCCGCGACGGCAGCCCTTCAGCCAGGGCGCTCCATCTGATCGGCCGGCTGGACTTGACGCTGCGTTACCTTGACGGCATCGGGGCGCTGGGGCTTTTCCACCCGGACGACATGGTGAACAGCTTCCGGCGGCTGTTCCAGGAAGCGGATCGGGTGCGCGCCGCGCCGGACAGCCTGGACGGCTACGATCTCCCCGTCGGCATGCTCCCGAATTGGCGGGAGCGACTGGCGGAACTGGAGCTGACAATCCCGTCTCCGGCCCGGCCGCCAAAGGCTAAAAGAGAGCGGACCGGGCAGGCCAAAGACCTGCCCGGCGAAGCCGCAATCTCTCCGAAACCCGTTCGGACCGCCGGCTTTCCGCCCGGCGCCGGAACAAGCCGGCAGCCGGGCGTTATACGCTAACATCTTGCTATGTATATTATTGAGCGGATACAACCCTTCGCGGCCAGCCAATGGGGGAGGGAGGGGGTGGTAGAATTTACCACTATTTTTGATCTGTTGGGCGATGTTCGTTTTTAACATCATGCCGCTGTTTCTTTTTGAAACGCGATTCGAAGGATGGGCAGTTGTTCTGTTGCTGATGCTGTGTTCGTCGTGACCATGATCGCAGTAATTGATCGCGAACATGATATGATGTTCG
>JAISYD010000344.1 GCA_031270145.1 Planctomycetota bacterium | reverse complement strand
CTCAAGAAACACGGGCGCAAGGAACACAGCGTCTTTGCACGAGGAATCATGCTGCTTGGCGACTTGTTTCATGGCGTTTGCAAGGATCTCCGCCGGGTTGCCCTCGTCGTTTTCAACCTTTTGAGAGCCGCCATTGCGGCTCAGGGATAAAAATAGTCGTGTACTGTGCGCCTCGTACCCTAAAAATGACCCTGGGCGGAGCATCAGGGCTCTTGCGCGCCGGGCTGGGCGAAGTATAATGATGCTTCCCCTAGTTGGGAAGCCCCCCGGAGAGCCGGCGGCGGCCGATGTCGGCGCCCTTGTCAAGCGGATCGATGGTTTTGGGGCTGGTATTCCATTGCGCCAGGGAAATTTTCAAGAGGAGCCGGGCATGCGGAGCATGAAACTAGGTTCGTCGCAGTTGGAGGCGCCGGTGGTGGCGGTCGGCTGCATGCGGATGAAGGACAAGTCGAAGGCCGAGGCGGAAAAGTTCGTGAAGGGAGCCATGGACGCCGGGGCCAATTTTTTCGATCACGCCAATGTTTACGGGGACGGGCTTTGCGAGGAGATGTTCGCCGAGGCGATCGGCATGACGCCGACCGTCCGGGAAAAGGTGATCCTGCAGTCGAAGTGCGGCATCAGGCGGAAGGTGGCTTTTGATTTTTCCCGGGACAACATCCTCAAGGCAGTGGACGGCAGCCTCAAACGCCTGAAAACCGATTACCTGGATGTCCTGCTCCTGCACCGGCCGGACGCCTTGGTCGAGCCGGAGGAGGTGGCCGAGGCCCTGGGCCGCCTCCACGCCGACGGCAAAGTGCGCCATTTCGGCGTTTCCAATCAACCGCCCATGCTGATCCAACTGTTGCAAAAGTACGTCAGCCAGCCCTTCGTTGCCAACCAGTTGCAGTTCAGCATCACCAACGCGACCATGATTTCCTCCGACCTCACCATGAACACGGCCAGGCCCGAAGCGGTCAGCCGCGATGGCGGCATACTGAATTACTGCCGCCTCAACAACATAACCATCCAGCCGTGGTCGCCCTTCCAATACGGCTATTTCGAGGGCATTTTCCTGGATAACCCGAAATTCCCCGAATTGAACGAAAAGATAGGGCAAATCGCCGCCAAATACGGCGTCTCCAAAGTCACCGTGACCATGGCCTGGCTGCTCCGCCATCCGGCCAGGATGCAGCCGGTGACCGGGACCATGAACCTGGACCGCCTGAGGGATTGCCTGAAGGCCGCCGACATAACGCTCACCCGCGACGAATGGTACGCTATTTACCTGGCGGCGGGCAATATCCTTCCCTGAACCCTGGAAACAGTTTTTCCGCGTTCCGGGCGGTGAGTTCGGCGATCTCCCGGAAAGAGCGCCCCCTTAGCTCGGCCACCGTCTCGGCGATGCGGAGCAAGCGGATTGGCTCGTTGCGATCAGACGCCTTCGGCCTGGGGGAAAGATAGGGGGCGTCG
Source organism: Planctomycetota bacterium (assembly GCA_031270145.1). Lineage (GTDB taxonomy): Bacteria > Planctomycetota > SZUA-567 > SZUA-567 > SZUA-567 > JAJBSZ01. Next base: position 4,962 of record JAISYD010000344.1, on the reverse strand, counting down.
GTTTCAAGCAGGAGCAGATGATCCGGGATCATGGGGATGGCAGCCCGGAGCGGCTTCTGATCCTCGAAAGTCGCCATGCCGCCCACGGCCATCCGAACGCCGTGGGCGGCGGCGAATTCCAGGGCCGGCCCGATTTCCCGTTTCCCGGCCGAAAAACAATGCCAGACCGCCGTCAGGCCGGCGGCGAAATGCGGCTCCAACCGGGCCAGCGCGTCGGACACACTACTCCGGGCATGCAGCAGCAGCGGCTTGCCGGTTGCTAGCGCCAATTCAATATGCCGCTCAAACCATTTTTCCTGGACTTTCACCGGCACGTTTTTCCAATGGTAATCCAGGCCGGTTTCGCCAATCGCCGCCGCCAGGGGCGAGGCGGCCAACTCGGCGATCCCGCGCCATGCCGCCTCGTCCAAATCGGCGGTTTCGGTCGGGTGGACCCCAATCGAGGCCAGGACGCCCGGAATCGCCGCCGCCAGCCGCAGATTCAGGGCGGAGCTGGCCTTGTCCACCGCCGCCGCCAGCATCCCGATTCCGGCCGCCAGGGCGGCGGCGGCGACTTCCCCGCGATCGGCGGCGAACTGCTCCGCCGCCAAGTGGCAATGCGTGTCGATCAGGAGCATCCTCAGCGGCTCCCCGGCTCGATGGCCCGCATGCCGGGGCTGTCGGTGCGGTAGATGCGGGGTTGGCCGGCGTCCATCCCCGCCTGGGCGGCGCAGGACAGCCAGGCCGGGAAATCGGCCATCAGGACGCGGATGTCGGTTTTCCGGCGGATGGATTCGAAATAGCGATCCGTCGCCTCCTCCCAGACCTCCGCCTGGAGCTTTCTCTCGATGTCGCGGCTTACCTCGTTGAAGGGGATTTTGCGATCCTGGCCAATGGAAATAAGCTTGGCCAGATGGCAGCCGAACGGGCTTTCCAGGATGGGGGCGAGCGTTTCCGGGACCTCCTCGCGCAGGGCGGCGCGGATGTCGGCCAGCCAGGCCTCGCGCTCGGGATCGTCCGCCTCTTCGCCGGTTTCCAGGCCGCCGCGCTCCCGACTGGGCGGATCGTCCGAGTATTTCCGCGCCGCCGCCTCAAAATCGATCTCTTCCGCATCCAGCTCCTGCCATGCCTCGACCGCCGCCCGCCGCGCCGCCTCGGTGCCGCCGCGCTTGGTGTTGGCGAAAAAAATATGCCGGAACCGCACCAGGCCGGAACGCCGGAACTCGTCCGGATGCCCGGCGTAATATTCCTGGACGCGCCGGGGGCCGGGATCCGGCGCCCGGGGATGGAGGATTTCCCGGAGATAGGTTTGGGTGAAGGCTTTTTTCCGCAGCCTGTGCTGCCACTCCATGAAAGTCAGCCTCCGCTCCTCCAGAACCCGACGGAGCTTCACCATGCCGCCGGACTCCCGCACCAGTTCCGAGTTGAGCTGACGGAAATAGCGCTCCATCTCCTGGTTCATCCGCTGACGAATATAGGCGGTTATCTGGTTGCGGGAACGAGGATCGCCCTGGGCGATGAAATTTTCCACCATGCCGTTGATGGCGGAATGATGCTCCCGCTCAGCCTCCTGGAAAAACAGCTCGTCCTTGATCAGGGCGTTAAGGGCCCGGCGCCATTCTCGAGTCAACTGTGCATCGCCCTGTCCGGCGTCGAGTTTGCCGTTGCGCACCTTGGCCAGGGTTTCATACCAAATCGGCGTCCAAAGCTCGAACACCTGATCGGCGCCCACCCGGCCGGAACCGACGACGGCAACCGTCTCGGCGGCCATGGGATCGGCCAGGGACGGCATTTCCCGGACGCCCTCGCCGGCGGAGGCGGCAAGTAGGGGAAAAAGAAGAACCGACGCCATTTTGAGGAAATTCTCGCCAACCATGCCGCGCTCCATGGTCAATCAATCCGGCGGTACGGAAATATGCCGACCTTCCCGGCTTCCATGATACGGCCGCCGGTCGCCGGAGGCAACCGGAAAGGAGCGTTCCGATCCGCCCTTCGGCAAATAGGCGCCTATCTCGCGGGCCGCCGATTCGGCGGCCGGCATATCTCCAAGCGTCTCCCGCAACTGGCCGAGCCGGGAGCGCATGCGGCGGCGGTAGGGCTCGTCGATCAGCAGGCGGCCGATCTCAGCCGCCAAGTTTTCCGGCGCCGCCCTCTCCTGGAGGAACTCCCTGACGATTTCCCGCCCCGCCAGGATATTCGGAAGGGAGAAATGCGGCAGTTTGACGAAGGTCCTGGCGATGCGGTGGCTGATCCAATGGCCGGCATAGCAGACCGCCATGGGCTTGCCCAACAGCGCCGCCTCCAGGGTGGTGGTGCCGCTTTTGGCCAGGACGACGGACGAGGCGGCCAGGAGCCCGTGCGAGTCGCCGGCGACCGCCGCCGCCCATTCCGGAATGGGGGCGAAAGCGGCAAGCCGCCCGGCCTCCAGGCCGGGCGCCAGCGCCACCGCCGCCCTGAGATTGGGAAAACGCCGATGGAGAATCGCGAGCGCGGCCGCCTGGCAAGGCCAGATATGCCTGATTTCCGAAACGCGGCTGCCGGGGAACACCGACAGCAGGCCCCGGGCCGGGTCGGCGCGCCGCCAGCCGCTTCCCAGCCCGAGGCGAGCCGCCATGGCCTCGCCGGAGACGCCGCGCAACTGATCCCGGGTGGGATTGCCGACATAAACGGCATCGACGCCGCGTTGGCGGAAAAAGTCCGTCTCAAAGGGGAAAATGCAAAGGGTGCGGGAAATGTCCCGGCGGAGATTCTTTATCCGCCATTCCTTCCAGGCCCAAAGTTTTGGGGCGATATAGTAAATGATGGGCAGTTCGGGCCAGCGGGCATGTACTTTCCTGGCCAGCCGCAGATGGAAACTAGGGGCGTCGACCAACACCAGCGCGCCATGGCGCCTTGCCGCCAGCCGCGAAAGGATGGCTTGGCCGGCCCGGCGGTAAAAAGCCACCTGCCCCAGCGCCTCCCAAAAGCCCATGACCGCCCGCCCGCCCATGTCCACGACGACTTCGGCCCCGGCCCCGGCCAGGACCGGGCCGCCGGCGGCGTCGACTTCCAAATCCGGCGTGGTTTGCCGCAAAAAGGCCACCAAGCGCGAGGCGTGGAGTTCGGCCGAGGCTTCGGCGGTGGAGATAAACAATCCGGGCATTGCACCTCCGGGTCGGATGATTCAGCGCTTCCGGCGCCAATTCTCGATTTCCGCCATCATCGCCGGATCGCCGGGAAAGGCGGCGAGATAGGTTTCGCCCTCCCGTACCGCCTCGGGAAAGAGGCGGTTGGCGGCCAGAGCCCGGCCCAGCAGGAGGGCGCCGGCCGGATCCTCGGGCGAGGCGGCCCGGAAAATCCGGGCCGCAGCCAGGGCGCCCGGGAGGTTCCGCCGCCACCCCAACCAGAACATGACATACCATTCGCGCACCTCTTGATTCTGGAGCTTCCCGGCCCATTGGGCGCCAAAGGCCTTTTCCGCCTCGTCCAAGCGGCCGGCCAGGGCCCAGGCCTGGGCCTCAAGCGCGGCCAGACCCAAAAAACGAAGCGGATTGGCCGCCTCCGTACCGCCAGCCGCCCGCCGGTTGGCCGCGTGGGCCCGGAGCCGGCCGGCCAACGCCGAGGCGGCGGCGCGATTCACCGGAAGCTCCCGGCCCAGGGCCATGGCCAGGACGGAGACGCATCCCATCGGCGGAGCCGCCGTCATGCCGACGCTCATGGAAACGCCCTTGCCGCCGGAGGTCAGGACGTAAAACCTCGGCACCGCCCCGTGGGTCAGGCGGAGCGCTTCGAGAAAGGACTTGACCGCCGGATCGTCCTCGTGGGCGCGCAGGGGCACGTAAAGGGAATTGACGAAATCGATAAAAGCGGGATCCCCCAAGTGGCTTTCCTTGAACGCCTGGCAGGGAGGACAGTTGTCGCCCTCAACAAACACGTAGATTAATTTGCCCTCCGCCTCGGCTTTTCGCCCGGCGGCATCGAAGTCAAGCGGCTGCCAAGCCACCCCGGCGGCAAGGGCGACGTTGGCGGCAAGCAGCGGGAAAAGGGCGGCAACCAGGCGGCGGGCGCGAAACATGGGTTCTCCAGGAGGATTATGCCGATCCGCTCGCGGCCGGCAATCATAGGGATTTCCAAACATCACGGAGGATCATGATCCCGAAAAACAGGAACAGTCCGCCGGAGGCCAGCTTGATATAGCGCTCATCCGGAATCGTCGCCCTCAGCGCCTGGCCAAGGAAGACGGCGATGAGGGTCGAGGCGCCGAGGGCAAGGGTAGCCCCCAGGAACACCGCCCATTTGGCGGCGGGGTCGTCCGGGCTTTCCGCCGTTTTCGCCAAGGCCGCCAACTGGGTTTTGTCGCCCAGTTCGGCGAGGAAAACCAGGACGAAGGTCCCGCCGAAAAGTTTCCACCATTCCATGCGTCATTCCTGTCCATAGCGATCCGGGGCGCATCCGCGTAGAGGCGTCATTCAATGTAGGTGTCGTTCTGGTCGCCGGTTTCCCTCGCGTAAATGCTTCCCGACTCGGAGCCGACGCCGGGCGGCAGGCGCGGCCCTTCGCAGGTCCTGACCCGGCCGTCGAAAAAGAGGACGTTTATGAAGCGGCCGCCGTGGTTGCAGCCCCTGGCCGGCCCGCCGTTGACGCCTTCGTCGCTTTTATCCGCCACTATCACCTTGTTCGGGGCGTCGGTGGGATAAAAGTTGCCGGTCATGCCATAGGAAAGCTGCCTGGCCGAGGTGAAATCCTCGCCAGGCGCCGGAGGCGGCTCCAGGCCGGGATCGGCCGGGCAGCGGAAGACGAGGGGGTCGCTTATTACCCCCCTGCCCTTGTCCCACAAGGCGTTCAAGCCGGGTTCCACGGCATAAAGGTTGCCTTCCAGCGGGACGCCGTCGGGGGAGTTGCAAAAGCCGGACATGCCGCGTCCGGGAGGGAGGAGATAGTCGTTAAGCTCGGTCCAGCGGCGCACGCCCTCGCCGATCCGCCGGAGGTTGTCAAGGCATTGCA
>JAISYD010000304.1 GCA_031270145.1 Planctomycetota bacterium | reverse complement strand
CTCAAGAAACACGGGCGCAAGGAACACAGCGTCTTTGCACGAGGAATCATGCTGCTTGGCGACTTGTTTCATGGCGTTTGCAAGGATCTCCGCCGGGTTGCCCTCGTCGTTTTCAACCTCTTGAGAGCCGCCATTGCGGCTCAGGGATAAAAATAGTCGTGTACTGTGCGGGAACTTCAAAGAAACGATGAATAAAAATGCCTGTTTTTAGAGGCTCCCTAAAGGGATTTTTAGCGCGTCACTCCCGGAAAACCGTCTCCAGTCTCGGCATACCCTTGCGTCCATGGGTCGTAAGGAATAAAATTGCCGCTCTGGCGGCATTGGCGAATTCGGGGGACAACCGGGAGGCTCCACCATGACGGAACCAATGATTTACATCGACGGCGATTTTTACGCGAAATCCCAGGCGAAAATCAGCGTCTTCGATCACGGTTTTCTTTACGGCGACGGCCTGTTCGAGGGCATCCGCGCCTACAACGGCCAGGTGTTCCTCTGCCGGGAGCACCTCGACCGCTTTTACGACGGGGCGAATTGTCTGCTGATCAACCTTCCCCTGCCGAAGCGGGAGACGCGGGCGGTGCTTTACGAGTGCCTGAAAAGGAACAACCTCAAGGACTCCTACATCCGCCTCATCGCCACCCGCGGCATCGGCGATCTCGGGCTCAACCCGAGGAACTGCGCGGATCGCGCCAGCCTGATCTGCATCGCCGCCTCCATCACCCTCTATCCGGAGGAGCTCTACCGGAAGGGCATGAAAATAATCACTTCGGCGGTGCAGCGCTCGCATCCCGAATGCCTCAACCCGCGGGTCAAATCGCTCAACTATCTCTCGAACATCATGGCCAAGACCGAGGCGGTGAACAACGGGTACGAGGAGGCGGTGATGCTTAACCACCGAGGCGAGGTGGCCGAGGCCACCGGCGACAACATCTTCATCGTCAAGAACGGGACGATCAAGACGCCGCCGCCCTCGGCGGTCATCCTTGAGGGCTGCACCAGGAACTGCGTCATCTCGCTGGCGCGCAAAGCCAAATACGAACTGCGGGAGGAGACCCTGGCCAGGTTCGATCTCTACACCGCCGACGAGCTGTTCCTCACCGGCACCGCCGCCGAGCTCATCCCGGTGACCGCCTGCGACGGCCGGAACATCGGCAACGGCAAACCGGGTCCGGTCACCCTCGATCTGCTGAAAAAGTTCCGCCAGTTCATCAAGACCTACAAGGACAAGGGCGTCTGACCTCATGACCGACGCCAGCCGCCTCGCGACCAGGGTGGGCCAACTGGAATTCGCCAATCCCATCCTGCCCGCATCCGGCGCCTTCGGAAGCGGAAAGGAATACGCCGACTTCCTGGACATCGGGAAGCTAGGCGGCGTGGTCACCAAGTCCGTCACCCTGAAGCCGACCCGGGGCAATCCGCCGCCGCGCGTCGCCGAAACTCCGGCCGGCATGTTGAACGCCATCGGCCTCCAGAACGAGGGGGTCGAGGTTTTCCTGGCCGAGCTTTTGCCGCCGCTCCGGGAAAAGGCGCGCCGAGTCGTCGTCAACCTGGCCGGCAAATGCGCCGACGACTATGTCCGACTGGTCGGACGCCTGGCCGCCGCGCCGATCGACGCCCTGGAAATAAACATATCCTGCCCCAACGTCAAGGAGGGCGGCATCGCCTTCGGCGTCACGGCCGGGGCGGCCGGGGATCTGGTGCGGCAATTGCGGCCGGCCGCCGCCGGCATGCCCCTTTGGGTGAAGCTCACCCCCAACGTCTCCGACATCGCCGCCATCGCCAGGGCGGTCGAGGAGGCGGGCGCGGACGCCCTGGTGGTGGCCAACACCTTCCTCGGCATGGCGGTCGACATCGAGCGCCGCCGCCCCGTCCTCGCCAACATCACCGGCGGCCTGTCGGGGCCGGCCATCCATCCCCTGACCTTGCGCCTGGTCTGGCAGACGCGCCAAGCCGTCTCCTGCCCCATAGTGGCGGCGGGCGGCGTCGCCGGCGTCGGGGAGGTCGTCGCCTTCCTGCTGGCCGGCGCCTCGGCGGTGGAGGTGGGCGCCATGAATTTCGTCGAGCCGGGCATCTGCGGCCGGCTGGTGGACGAGCTTGACGCCTGGCTTGAACGCCGCGGCGAGACGGCGGCCGGTATAATCGGGACGCTGAAAACCTAATGCCGTACGACCCGCTTACCTGGCTAAAAGGACGCCCCATGGCGCGAAGAATCAGCAGGATCGTGCGGATCGGCAAGATCGCCATGGGCGGCGGCGCGCCGATAAGCGTCCAGACCATGAACCGCTCCCCCAGCGGGGACATCGAGGGGAATTTGCGGGAAATCCGGGCGGCGGAAGCGGCCGGCGCCGACCTGACGCGGCTTGCCGTGCCCAATCCGGACGCGGCCGCCGCCTTCGGGAAAATCGCCGCCCGCTCCCCCCTGCCCCTGATCGCGGACACCCATTTCGACTGGCGGACCACCCTGGCCGCCATCCGGGAAGGCGCCGCCAAGGTGCGCATCAACCCCGGCAACATGAATGCGGATGGCCTGGCCCGGGTGGCGGAGGCGGCCGGCGCCAAGGGCATCCCCATCCGGATCGGCGGCAACTCGGGCTCCATCCTCCGCCCGGGTATGGGGCGGACGCTCCCGCTCGCGGAGATCATGGCCGGGGAAGCGCTGGCCTGGGCCGAAAAACTGGAAAAACTGTCCTTCCGCGACATCGCGATCTCGGTCAAGGCCAATGACGCGGCCGGAACGGTGCTGGCCAACCGGCTGGTGGCGGCGCGCTCGGATTATCCCCTGCACCTCGGCGTCACCGCCGCCGGCCCGCGCGAAAGCTCGCTGCTCAAATCGGCGGCCGCCATCGGCTCGCTCCTGCTGGACGGCATCGGCGACAGCATCCGCTTCAGCTTCACCGGCGATTCGGCGGGCGAAATCGCGGCCGGGCGCGAATTGCTGCGTTCCCTGGGCCTGCGGCGGGAAGGCCCGGAAATCATCTCCTGCCCCGCCTGCGGCCGCGCCAAGGTAGATCTCCCCGAACTGGTACGCCAGGCGGAGGAAAGGCTGCGGCATATCCAAACTCCCCTCCGAATCGCCATCATGGGCTGCGAGGTGAACGGCCCGGGCGAGGCGCGGGACGCCGACCTCGGCCTCGCCTCGGCCGGCGGCGTCCTCCACCTTTTCATCCGGGGAGAGGTGGTGGAGAAGGCGCCGCCCGGCCGGGCCATCGACCGCTTGATCGAGGAGGCGGAAAAAATGTGCGGGGAAGCGAATAATCCGAAAGCGTGAAGGTGAAATTCATAGCTCAAGTCTTCTTCGAAATTTGGCTGGGAGACAAAGCATGTCCACGAACGACATCGGCAAACGCAAACTCCGCCTGGCCATGATTGGCGGCGGGCCGGGCGCGCTCATCGGCGAGGTTCACCGCAAGGCGGCCCGCCTGGACGGGCGCATCGAACTGGTGGCCGGAGCCTTTTCCAGCCATCCCGAAAAGTCCCGGCAGCAGGGGCGGGAGCTTTTCCTCGATCCGGAGCGGGTATACGCCTCCTGGCGGGAGATGCTCAAGGCCGAGGCCGCCCTGTCGGCCGAGCGGCGGGTTGACGCCGTGGCAATCGTCACCCCCAACCATCTCCATTTTGAACAATCGGCCGCGGCGCTGGCGGCCGGCTTCCACGTCATCCAGGACAAGCCGCTGACCCTGAACTTGGCCGAGGCGGTTGAATTGCGGGAGGCGGTGCGGAAAAGCGGCAAAATATTCGCCCTCACCCACACCTACACCGGCTATCCCATGGTCAAACTGGCGCGGGACCTGATTCGAGCCGGCCGCCTCGGCAAGCTGCGCAAAATCGTGGCCGAATATCCCCAGGGCTGGTTGTTCCGCAAAGTGGAGGACGACCCCGGCAACAAGCGGGCGTCCTGGCGCACCGACCCCGCCCAGGCCGGCTCCGGCTGCCTTGGCGACATAGGTACCCACATTGCCAACCTCTCGGAGACGGTTTCCAGCCTGAAAATAAGGGAAATCGCCGCCAACGTCTCGACCATGGTAGAGGGCCGGAAAAACGACGACAACGCCGACATCCTGGCCCGCTGGGAAGGGAATGTCTCCGGCGTCATCCGGGCCAGCCAGGTGGAAACCGGCGAGGACAACGACATAGGCATCCGCGTATACGGCGACGCCGCCAGCCTGCAATGGCGGCATGGCGATCCCGAGCGGCTGTTGTTGCGTTATCCCGACAAACCCATGGAAACCTGGAGCCGGGGCCAGCCCTACGTGGCGGCGGCCAGCCCCTCGGCGGCCCGGGCCACGCGCCTGCCGGCCTGCCACCCCGAGGGGATAATCGAGGCGTTCGCCAACATCTATCTCAACGCCGCCGCCGCGATAGCCGCGGCCGAAGCGGGGACGCCCATTCCCGAGGCGGAACTCGACTTCCCGACGATCGAGGACGGCTTCCAGGGCATACTCTTTGTCGAAGCGGCCCTGGCGTCGGCGAAAAACGGCGGCCGATGGACGAAATTGGCGCGGGGGTGACGGACTACTTGATTTCCGCCATTTTCACCCATCTGCCCTCTTTGGCCGATTTGAGGGCGGCATAGCCCATGACCACCGCCGCGCGGCCGTCCCGACCGCCGGCCGGGGGCGCCTTCCGTTTCCGGACGCAGTCGACAAAAACCCCGCCCTCGGCCTGGTAAGCCTGGAGATAGCGCTCCAGGAAGAAATTCTGGATGGGAGGGCGGCGGAAGCCGTCGACGCCGGCGAACACCGTATTGTCGTTATGGATGTGGCTGGTGGAAATCATCCCCTTCGACCCGAACAGTTCCGCCCGCTGATCGTAGCCGTAAACCGCGCGGCGGCTGTTGTCGATGTGGCACAGGGCGCCCTTCCTGAAACGGATGGTCACCATGGCGGTATCGTAATCGCCGAGCTTGCCGATCCTCTTGTCGACGAGGCAGGCGCCGCAGGCGAGCAGTTCCACCGGCTCGTCGTTCAGCAGGAAGCGGGCCAGGTCAAAATCGTGGATCATCATATCCAGGAACAGCCCGCCGGAAATCTTGACGTATTCCATGGGCGGCGGCGCCGGATCGCGGCTGCTGATGCAGCAAATCTCGGGCGTCCCCACCTCGCCGGCCAACAGCGCCTGGCGCAAGCGGATGTTCCCGGCGTCGTAGCGGCGATTGAAGCCGACCATCAGGATGACCTTGGCGTCGGCGACCGCCTTCAGCGCCATGTCTATTTTATCAAGATCCAGGGCTATCGGCTTTTCGCAGAAAATATTCTTCCCCGCCTTGGCCGCCTCCTCAATGAGTTTGGCGTGGGTGTCGGTAGAGGAGCAGATGAAAACCCCGTCTATGTTCTTGTCTTGCAGGATTTCCCGGTAATCCGTCCCGGCTCTGGCCACGTTGAACTCGTCGGCCAGCTTTTTGGCCGCGCCGTCAACCACATCGGCGATGATTTCAATCCTCGCCATCGGCAACTGGGAAAGCGCCCGCGCGTGAACCTTGCCGATGCGGCCCGCGCCAATGATGCCGATTTGAACCGGTTTCGCCATTTTACGTCTCCTGTGGACATCCTGTAAAAAAAACCGCGCCTCCCTAACCGACCGCCAATTCGCTCCTGGCGAATTGGGTGGCGTATTTCATCACCTCCTCCTGGCTGAATTTGGCGGGATCGGTCAATTCCCCGGTTATCCGCCCGCCGCACATAACGAGAATGCGGTCGGACATGCCAAGCATTTCCGGCAATTCGGAGGACACCATCAATATGCCAACCCCCTCAGCCACCAGCTTGTTGATGAGCTGGTAAATCTCCACCTTGGCTCCGACGTCGATGCCGCGCGTCGGCTCGTCAACAATGAGGATCTTCGATTGCGAAGCGATCCATTTGGCGAACACCACCTTCTGCTGGTTGCCGCCGGAAAGTTCGCCCGACTTCTTCCTGACGCTGGGGGCGCGGATGCCCAGAGTCTTGAAATATTTCTCGGCTATGGCGTTGTCGCGCTTGTGATCGATGATTTTGATGAAACGGAACGGACCGCCCCGCCTTAGCGTCCCAAGGATCGGCAGGGAGATGTTCCTGGTGATCGAGAGATGCAGGACCAGCCCCTCCTCCTTGCGGTTTTCCGTGAGGAAGCCAATGCCGTTGCCGATGGCGTCCTCGGGGGAACGGATGTCGATCTCGCGCCCATCGACGAAGATTTTCCCCGCGTCCCTGGCGTCGGCCCCGAAAATAAGGCGGCAGAGCTCGGTGCGGCCGGCGCCGACCAGGCCGGCCAGCCCCAGCACCTCTCCCTTCCGCAGGGAGAACGAGGCGTCGGACACCGCCCCGTAGCGGCTCAACCCCTCCACCCGGAGGATCTCGGCGCCGACCGCGGCGCGCACCTTCGGGTATTTTTGCTCGAGAGTCCTGCCGACCATGAGTTCAATGAAGTCGTCCACTCCGCAATCGGCGACATTCACGGTTTTGACCAACCGCCCGTCGCGGAGAATCGTGGCCCGGTCGCCAATCTCCTTCACCTCGTCAAGGTGGTGGGAAATGAAAATCACGCCCACTCCCTGCGCCTTCAGCTTGCGGATAATGGCGAAAAGGGCTTCCACCTCGTTGGGGGTAAGGGATGAGGTGGGTTCGTCCATGACGATGATCCTGGCATTCATGGAAAGAGCCTTGGCGATCTCCGCCATTTGCTTGTGCGCCACGCTGAGGCGGCCGGCCGGGGTTTTTTCGCTGAAACCGGCGTCAATCTGGTCCAGGAGCCGCCTAGCCTCCCGGTGCATGCTTTTCCAGTCGATAAACGGCCCGATCCTCTTCTCGCGCCCGAGAAATATGTTTTCGGTGGCGGAAAGCTGGGGAACCTGGCTAAGCTCCTGGTAAATGATGCCGATGCCGTTCTCCCGCCCCGCCGCCGGGTAGCCCAGCTCCACCTCCCGGCCCTGAATATAAATTCGCCCCTCGTCCTTGACATAGGCCCCGGAGAGGATTTTCATCAAAGTGGACTTGCCGGCGCCATTCTCGCCCAGCAACACATGCACCTCGCCGGCCTTGAGATCGAAGTCCACCTTGTCCAAGGCCAGGGTGCCGGGAAATTTCTTGACGATTCCGACCATCCTAAGCAGTTCGGAAGCAGCATTATCCGCCATGGCGAGACCTCCCGTTGAAACCGCCGCGTCCAACCCCACGCTCCGCCGCGTCCGCCAAGCGGCGGACAAGGGCGATTTTCCCGCCATATCCACCGGCGTCGGCCAATGGACATGGCGGGATTCAATTAGTGAAAACGCCACGCCTACTTCAAGTAATCGCCGACATTGTCCTTGGTAACCACTCCGGTCGGGACATCAATCACCTTGTCGATTTTCACCCCGTCAATGGCCTTTTTCACCGCCTCGACGCCGAGCTTGCCCATCATGTAGGGGGATTGGGCTATCAAGCTGTCAATTTCGCCGTCCTTGATGAGGGTGAGCACCTCGGTGGCGGAATCGAAGCCCATCAACTTGGCGGAGGCGCCCTGGGCCTTGATCGCCTCATAGGCGCCCATGGTCATCTCGGCGTTGGTGCAGAAGACAAAATCAAGATCGGGGTTGGATGTGAGGATGTTTTCCATCACCGACATCGCCAGGGCGCGCTCGGAGTTGGCCGGCTGCTTGGCGACAATCTTTATGCCGGGATATTTCTTGAAGACCGCCTCGGCTCCGCCCACCCGGTCGATATGGGTCTGGTGGCCCATGACGCCGGTTATGAAGGCGACATCGCCCTTGCCGCCCATTTTGCCCGCCATGTATTCGCCGGCCATGTTCCCGCCCTTGAGGTTATTGGTGCCGACATAGGCCAATTTCTTGTCCCAGGGCGCGTCGGTGTCCACCAACACCACCGGGATGCCGGCGGCGGCGGCTTTTTCCATGACCGGGATAAGCTCCTGCGCGCCGCAGGGCGCCAGGGCCAGGCCGGCGACGCCCTGGGTGATGAGATCCTCGACCAACTGCACCTGTTGCTGGACATTCACCTCGCGATCCGGCGCCATCACCGTCAATTCGATGTCGCCAAGCCCTTTTTTGGCGTCTTCGCCGCCGCGTTTCACATCCTGCCAAAATTCGCTGTCCATGGCCTTGCAGACCAGGCCAATGACCGGCTTTTGGCCGGCTTGCGACAAGCCGCACAACATGACCGCGACCAGCATCGCCAACATGAATTTACGCATGCGCTCTCCTTTTCGGGCGAAATCCCCGCCCGCCCAAGCCCCGGGACGGCGCCATGCCATCCCCTGTTTATACCCGGCGGGCATGAAAACATCATGACCGCACAATCGCGCCAGCATAGCCGCGCGCGCCTATTTGAGGAACGCCTCCATCCCCCCCAAGCCGGCCCTGGCGATCTCCAGGGGGTCCCTCTTGTGGTAGCCGCGGTTAAAAATCTCCAGGGACGCCACTCCGGCAAAGCCGATGCGGCGGAGTTCCCTGGCAATGTCCCGGAGGGGGACGACGCCCTCGCCCGGCATGACGCGATCATAGTCGCCGATTTTATCCTTTGCCTTGTCGACGAGGTCGTTGACATGGAAAACCGCCACCGCCTCCCGGGGAAGGGCGGATATTTCCGCCAAATTCGAGGAGCCGGAATAAAAATGGGCGGAATCGACGGCGATCCCCGCATTGCCGCGGTTGGCCGCCTTGACGATCGCCCAGGCCTCGGACACGGTTTGCGCCGAACTCCAGCCGAAGCCGAGGAACTCGAAGGCCAAACGCACCCGGCGCTTCCAGGCGATGTCGGCCATTTTCCCGACGGTTTTCGCCGAGCGGACGACAATCTCGTCCCACGAGGTTGTTTTTGCCTTGGCCCCGGGGCAGGCCACTATCCAGGGACAGTCGAGGGCGGCGGCCTTCGCCGCGAAATCTCCGGCGGCTTTGAGGATTTTCCTTTCGCCCTCGGCGTCCAGCATGGTCGACATGCCGAGGGCGTTTATGGTGTGGGGACGCACCTTGTTCAAGCGGAACAAGTCCCTGATATCCCCGATAGAGCGATCCACCAGGTATTCCGCGATCTTTTCCTCGCGCAACTCCACCATCTCGTATCCGGCCTTGCCGGCCGCGGCCAAAAACTCGGGCAAACGGCATTTTTCCAGCGTGGCCTGATTGACGCCGAACAACATTTCCGCCCTCCTTCGCCAATTCCCCCGTCCCCGCCGGAAACAACCCGGCGGGGGCGGGCATAACCACGCCTTCCATCCGCCTACTTGACGCTTTCCGGCGTTATGAGCAGAAGCCTGACCGGGACGATCGCCGGCAGTTTCTGTCCCTTGGCGACCTGGTAGCCGGCCTTGGCGCTTTCATAGCCGAGGCCGCCGGCGTTGCCGTCGATGGATCCGACCATGATGCCGTCCCTGATGGCCTTGCGGGCCTCGGAGGTGCCGTCAAAACCGATGATCTTGACCTTGGAGCCGGCGGCCTGGGCGGCCTGGGAGGCGCCGAGAGCCATTTCGTCATTGGTGGCGAAAAGGAAATCCAAGTCCGGGAAGGTGGTGAGCATGTTTTCCATGACGGTCATGCCGAGGGCCCGTTCCGAATTGGCCGGTTGCTGCGAGACGATCTTGATTTTTGGGTTTTTCTTAATCTGATCGATGGCGCCCTGCACGCGATCAATGTGGGTCTGGTGGCCCATGACGCCGGTTATCAGGCCGACCTCGCCGCCGTCCGGCAGGTTCTTGACGATGTATTCGCCGGCCAGGACGCCGCCATCGTAGTTTTTCGATCCGACATAGGCCTCTTTTTTCGGCCAATCGGCGTCGGTGTCGAAAATGACCACCGGAATCTTTTCCGCCGCCGCCTTGTCAAGCGTGGGGATGACCTCCTTGGCTCCGCAGGGCGCGATGACCAGGGAGCTGACGCCGTTGGTGATCTGATCCTCAATGATCTGGATTTGCTGCTGAACGTTGATCTCGCGATCGGGCGCCAGGACCACCAGCTCCATATCCGGATTTTCCTTGGCGAACCGCTCGGCGCCGCCCTTGACCGTCTGCCACCATTCGCTGTCCATGGCCTTGGCGATGATCGACACGCGATACTTTTCCCCGGCCGCGGCGGCTCCGCAAAGCAATGCCGCCGTCAACAACGCCACCATGAGCTTACGCATGACCAACTCCTTTCGAATGACAAGCAACTCCGGGAGCGACAAAATCCCAAACCCCACGCCAGGCAAAGCCCGCCGCGCGACATTCGCGAAGCAAGCGCGGACATGAACGCGGAGGAAGGCGGACGCGCGTCACACCCGCTTCGCCGCCGCCTTGTACTCCGAGGTCCTTCTAAGCACATCCACCCAGACCGCCAGTATCACCACCACCCCGATGACCACCTTCTGCCAGAAGGACGACACATTCAGCAGATTCAGGCCGTTCCTCAGCACACCCATGATCAGGACGCCGATCATGGTGCCGACCACCGTCCCCTCGCCGCCGAACAGGGACGCCCCGCCGATAACCGCCCCGGCTATGCCGTCAAGCTCGGCGCCGTCGCCGGCCAGGGGATAGCCGGAATTGACCCGGCCGGCCAGCACCACTCCGGCCAGGGCCGAGAGGAAGCCGGCGCTGACAAACACCCAATTCAACACCCTGTCCACATTCACCCCCGAAAGCCGGGCCGCCTCGCGGCTGCCGCCGATGGCGTAGACATAGCGCCCGAAGGGGGTATGGTTGAGAATGACATAGTAGACCGCGCATATCACGATGACCAGGATGGCGCTCACCGGGAACGTATCGTAAATATCGCCCGACCCCAGCCAGCGCACTTCCGGCGGCAAGCCGGAAATAGGCATGCCGTCGGTGATGATCAGGGCAATGCCCCTGGCCACATACTGCATCCCCAGGGTGGAAATGAATGGATGGGGGAGCCGCAGCTTGGTCAACAGCAGGCCGTTCACCAGCCCCATCGCCGCCCCCACCGCCAGGGTCAGGAAAATGGCGAGCAGGGAGTCCAGGCGCGTCGTGGCCAGCATATAGGCCATGAAGCACATGGTGAAGCCCTGGAGCGACCCCACCGACAGGTCGATGCCTCCGGTGAGGATGGGAAGAAGGACTCCTATCGCCAGGAGGGCGGTGATGGAGGACTGCCTGAGGATGTTCATCAGGTTCTTCAGCCCCAGGAACTTATCCGACAGGACGGTCAGGGAGAGGCAGAGCAGCAACAGTCCGATCAGCGACCCAAACTTCCGCAGGAAATCCGACACTCTTGAATCCATGTCCACGCCTCCTCTGGAAAATGCCGCTAACAACTCATGATGGCCTTTACCGCCGAAGCGGTGTCGAACTTGGGGAAAAGCTCAAAGCCGACCACCCGGGAATAGCCCAGCCCCTCCAGATGCCGGAAAACGGCGGGATAGTTTATTTCGCCGGTTCCCGGCTCGTGCCGGCCCGGAACGTCGGCGACGTGAACATGGCCGATCTCCTCGAAATAAGTGGAAATGTTATTGAGGAGGTTTCCTTCGCTCAACTGCATATGATAGACGTCATAGACCATTTTCAATCGGGGCGAAGCCACGCGGCGGCACAACTCGGCGGCGGTGCGGGCGCCGGCCAGGTAGTTGCCGGCATGGTCGGCAATGGTGTTTAGCGGCTCGATATTGAGGGTCACGCCGCTCTTTTCGGCCAGGGCGGCGCAGGCTTTCAGGGCAGCGAACATGGCGCAGAGCTTCACCGCGTCGGAAAGCTCCTCGTAACGCCTGACCACCACTCCCCCCTCTCCCAGGGCGTTGGAATGAATGGTGAGGGCTTGGGCCCCCAGCTCAACCGCGACCGCCAGGGATTGCTCCATAAAAGCGAGGTACTCCCCGGCCTGGTCGGGGTCGATAAGCGAAAACTGCTCGTCCCCGTTGAAATTGCTGATTGGGATGCCGGCTTCCTCCGCCAGGCGCCTTATCCGTCCCACATCCTTTTCCCGCCAGTTCCAAAACTCGACATAATCGAACCCCGCCTCCCTGGCGGCTTGAAAACGCTTTTCCCAGGGCAGTTCGGTGAACAAAGTCTCGATGCAGGCGCTTTTTTTCAGCTTCATGGAGAAGCTCCCCCTTCAAATGCCCGCCGCCTCGCGGAGGTATTTCCTGGCCTTGAGCGCGTACTCCAGGGGATTGGCCTTGGCCGGATCCTGCTCCGCCTCCACCAGCATCCAACCCCGGTAGCCGGCGGCCGCCAGGGCCTTGAACATGGGAACGAAATCCAGGCCGCCGTCGCCGGGAACGGTGAAGGCGCCCAAGCGCACCGCCTTGAGAAAACTGAGCCGCTCATCCCTCACCCGCCCGACCAGCGCCGGGCGGACATCCTTGAGATGCACATGGCGCACGCGTTTCACGTATTTTTCCAGCATGGCGAGCGGATCTTCCCCGGAAAAGGCGAAATGCCCGGAGTCGAAAAGCAGGCCGACCAGCCCGGGATCGGTGTTTTCCATAAGCCGATCCGTCTCCGCCTCCGTCTGGACGACCGTCCCCATGTGATGGTGGTAGACCAGGTTCAAGCCCTTGTCCCCGGCGATCCGGCCCAACCGGTTCAGGCCGTCCGCCAGCAGCCGCCATTCCGCCGCGTCCATGACGTGTTTCGACGCGAAAATGGGGGCGTCCATCAGGCCCTGGACGCTGTGCCCTTGCTCCGAAACGCCGATATTCCCGGCGCCCAGCGCCGCCAGGAAGTCGCACTGGCGGATGAAATTCGCCTCGGTCTCGGCGTAGGGCCTGGTGATGAGGAAGGAGCTGAACCAGGCGTTGGCCACCCGGAGGCCGCGGAGATCAAGGGCGCGCTTGAGGACAAGCGGATTCCTGGGGTATTTGTTGCCTATTTCGGTACCGGCAAAACCGGCCAGGGCCATTTCGCTGACGCATTGCTCGAAGGTGTTCTCCTTGCCCAGGTCGGGCATGTCGTCATTGGTCCAGGCTATGGGGGCGATTCCCAAGCCAACTTGCTTCGGATCGAACATGGCGATCTCGCATTCATCAAATATGCCGGGGCGGCGATTGCGCCGAAACGCTAATATTGCCTGGCCGTCCGCAGTTTTTCCTCTTTCTCCCGGTACGCCCGCTCCCCCTTTTCGCCGGCGTTGACCGCCGCCAGCCCGACATGCCACCAGGACTCGTAGTCGTGGGTCATGGTCTTCGGGAGGACCTTGATGTCGATAAGCGTGGCCTTTTTGGCCTTCAGGGCGGACTCAAGCGCCAGACGGAGTTCCGCCATGGTCCTGGCGGCATAGGTTTCGGCGCCGTAGCCCCGGGCGGACATGGCGTAATCAATGGCCATCAGGCCGCCCGAAAGCCGGTCTTGCGCGTCGCGGGCCCGGAACTCGGTGGCCAGCGAGCCTATGCCCTTGCCCATCTGGAGATTGTTGATGCAGCCGAAGCCGGCGTTGTCGAAGAGCAGGACGTTGATCTTCACCCCCTCCTGGATGGCGGTGACCAGTTCGCTGTGGAGCATCAGGTAGCCGCCGTCGCCGACCATGGCGTAGACCTCCCGCTCCGGCTGCGCCAGCTTCGCCCCCAGGGCGGCGGCGATTTCGTAGCCCATGCAGGAATAACCGTATTCCATGTGGTAGGAATCGCGGACGTCGGTCGTCCACATGCGCTGGAGACAGCCGGGGAGGCTGCCGGAGGCGCCGATGACGATTGCGTCGGCGGGGATGGCCTCCCGGATCAGGGCCAAGGCGGCGGTCTGGCAGATTTCGCTGCCGGTGAGCCGGTGGAATTCCTCCACCGTGCGCGGATCGCCAACCGCGACCTCGGGCGCGAAGCCCGGGCGGTAAACGATGGCCGAGAGGCGCCGCATCTCCCTGTTCCACTCCGCCCTGGCCCTGGCGGGGGCGTCGCCGTGTTGCGAGGCGTAGCCGTCCAGCTTGCCGGCCAGGAGGGTTATGGCCTCCCTGGCGTCGCCGACCACGCCCTGGGCGTCCAGCTTCATGGCGTGGAAGTTCGAGGCGTTTATGGCCACCACCGGGATATCCGGCCGGTTGAAAAGGGACTTCGAGGCGGTGGTGAAGTCGGAAAAGCGGGTGCCGACGCCAAGGATCAGATCCGCCGCGGCGGCCAAGCGGTTGGCGGCCAGGTTGCCGGTGGCGCCAATGCCGCCAAGGTTCAAGGGGAAGCTGGACTTCACCGCGCTCTTGCCGGCCTGGGTCTCGGCCAGGGGGATGTTGAAGCGGGCGCAGAAGTCCGCCACCGCCTCGCCGGCCTCGGAATAGCGTACGCCGCCGCCCACGATCAACAGGGGGTTTCGGCTGGCGCGAATCATGGCCGCCGCCGCGTCCAGTTCCTCCCCGGCCGGGACCCGCCTGACGATGCGGTGGACCCGCTTTCGGAAAAAATAATCCGGATAATCCCATGCCTCGCCCTGGACGTCCTGCGGCAGGGCGATCGCCACCGCTCCGGCGCCGGCCGGATCGGTGAGAACGCGCATGGCGTTGACCAGGGCGCTCATGAGGGTTTCCGGCCGGACGATCCGATCCCAATAGCGGCAGACCGCCTTGAAGGCGTCATTGGTGGTGCAGGCGAGGCTTTCCGGGAGTTCCACCTGCTGGAGGACCGGATCGGGCTGGCGGGTGGAAAAGGTGTCGCCGGGGAACAGCAGCAACGGGATGTTGTTCACCGTGGCGGTGCCGGCGGCGGTGACCAGGTTGGCGGCGCCCGGGCCGATGGAGGAGCCGCAGGCGATGATTTGCCGGCGGTTATGCTGCTTGGCGAAACCAGTGGCCATGTGCGCCATGCCCTGCTCGTTCTTCGCCATGTAGACCTTGAGGCCGCCCGGATCGGCCTCCAGGGCCTGACCCACCCCCAGCACGAAACCATGCCCGAAAACCGTGGCGTAGCCGGCAACGAACTTGTTCTCGACGCCGTCGAAGGATACGTATTGCCGGTCGAGGAATTTCACCAGGGCCTGGCCGGCGGTCATGCGGATGAAGGACATTGGCGGTTCCCCCTAGACAGTTGTCGCATCGGTCGGCTGGCCGGATAAAGCCGCGTTTTATCTTATCTGGACGAGCCGCGTACAAAACGTTGACGATGGCGAAAAGCAACGCGGCGCAACGACAAGGGCAATACGAGACGACGGCGATTGGCGGCGACGCGACGGCTCGGAAATATTTGGCAAACCGGCTTCGGCAAAAGCCGCCCCTACCGGAAACCGCATGAAGTATGCTTTACCTATATGGCGGCCTTGGGCTTTCGTCAAGTTTTTTTTGCGAACTTTCGCGCCATTCAGCCTGCCGATCCGTCCAGGGTAAAATCCAAACGCATCCGCGAGCGGAGGTTCCGGGAAGGGCTTGCCGCCGGCGCGCCATAGGCGCTTTCGCGCCCGGGCTAGCCTTCGCCGGCCAGCCAGGCTTTCGCCCTGGCCACGGATCGCCGCAGCAAAGCGGCGAATTCCGCCTTGCCGGCCAACTGCCCGAAAAGCCGGGCGTCGGCGGCGAAGGCGCCCAGGGGATCGGCGGAATCGAGCAGGGCGCGGGTTTTGTCCGCATCCATGGCGCCGTCCCGATAGGCATAGGGCAGCTTGTTTTCCCGCCACTTCGCCAGGAAAAGGAAGAACAGGGCCGGCAGCATGGCGGCGGCGGCGGGTTCTGCCCCGGCGGCGTAGCGCTCGACCAGGGTCGGCCCCACCATGGCGGGAATTTTGGAAAAGCCGTCCGCCGCCACCCGCTGGTTGGTGTCCAGAATGTTGGGGTTGCCGAAGCGGGCGAGCGTCGTGTCGCGGTAGGCGGCCAGGTCCAGCGGACTCGGGGTCAGGCAGGGAATCACGTCCCGGGTCACATAGTCCCAAGCCAAGTCCCGGATCGCCGGCGTCAGGGCCCCCTCGTGGATATAGCTCATACCCGCCAAGGTTCCGGCCCAGGCGATGCAAGAGTGGCTGGCGTTCAGGATGCGGATTTTGGCCTCCTCGTAGGGCGCCACGTCGGCCACCATTTCCACCCCGACCTTTTCCAAGGCCGGCCGGCCGGCGGCGAAACGATCCTCTATAACCCACTGGACAAAGGATTCGCTCATCACCGGGGCCAGGTCCGCGAAACCGGTCCGCGCCAGCACGCGCCCGGCTATGTCCGGGCCCGGGCGGGGGGTGATGCGATCGACCATGCAGGAGGGACAGGAAACGCCGTCCGCGATCCAGGCGGACAGATCCTTTTCTCCCCGCAACTCGAGGAATTCCAGGAAGCCGTTCCGAAAGCGTTCGCCGTTGTGCCGCACGTTGTCGCAACTGAGCAGCGTCACCGGCGCCCCGCCCAGCGAGAGGCGCCGCCGGAGGATGGCGGCCATGGCGCCGTAGACGGTGGTTTTCGCCCCGGCCAGATCGGCCCGCAGATCGGGATTGCCGCGATCCAGCCGGAGTTTCGTGTCCAGGTAATATCCGGCCTCGGTGACCGTAAAGGCGATGACCCGGGTTTCCGGGCTGGCGCCCCGGGCGACAAGGGCGGTCAAATCCGCGTCCCAGGGCAGCGTAGCCTTGATGGAGGTTATCAATTCGTATTCGCGCCCGCCGGCGGGATCGACGGTTTCCAGGGTGTAACGATGCCCCTGCCGGGCCAGTTTTTCCAGGGTCGGCGTCACGTCGTCCCGGATGTTCCCGAGGGCAATCGACCAGTCGGCGTCGCCGGCCCGGATCAAACGGTTCAGATACCAGGCCTGATGCGCCCGGTGAAACGATCCGGCCCCGACATGCAGCCACGTCTTGGCTTCGCCGCTCATGCGCTGGTTCCTCCCGTGAAGCGAAGTATATGCCAAATCCCCAAAAAAAGACAGAACAAATTCGTTCGCGCCGGCGATTCGAATGGACAAAAGCCCGCCGCCGGAATATGCTTTGCCGAGGCGGGAGGGACGGGCCCGCCGAATCGGCGCGGAGACGGGCATGGCCATGGAACGATTGTGGGCGCCCTGGCGAATGGCGTATATCGCCAGGGACGGGAAAAAAGACGAGGGCGAATGTTTCTTCTGCCGAGCCTGGCGGGAAACCGGGCAGGAAAAGAAACACCTGCTGTTGGCCAGAAGCGGCGGCGGCCTCGTCATGCTGAACCGCTATCCCTACACCAGCGCCCATCTGCTGATCGCCCCGGCCAGCCACCTGGGCGCGTTCGAGGACATCGGCCCGGAGGAGGGCGGCCGGCTCTGGAGCCTCACCGCCTTCGCCAAGAAGGCCCTGTCCAGGGCTCTGGCCCCGCACGGCTTCAACATCGGCATAAACCAGGGCCGCCCCGCTGGAGCGGGAGTGCTGGATCACCTGCACATCCATCTGGTCCCGCGTTGGGAGGGAGACGTCAATTTCATGCCGGTGCTGGCCGACGCCAGGGTCATTTCCCAGGCGCTGGAAGAGACCTGGGAAAAGCTCGCGCCGCATTTCCGGGATCCGCCGCCGGCCTGAGGCTCAGTCCAAATCCGGGATAGAGGTGACGCAGGCCGGGAAACCGCCGACCCGGACAGCCACATCCTCCTCCGCCGGCGGGTCGGCCGGCTTGGCGGCGGGTTCGGCTTCCCCGGCCTTTTTGATCGGCGGACATTTCATCATTTCCGCCTTGGGGCGGCGTCAGCCGCTTTCAGCATTTCCCCCTGATTTTTCAAGCGGTTGCGGCAATTTTGTTTCTTCGGCCGGCTGGTTCCATCGGCCCACTTGGGACAGGCCGGCCATTCCGAATCCTTCGACGCCCTCCTCCGTCCCGGCCGCTTCCTTTTCCTTCGCCTTGGCGGCTATGGCGTCCTCGGCGGCGAGGGCGGCCTCGGCGGCTCTCTTCCGCGACGCCCACTCGAGGATGGCGGAGATGCCGATGGAGCCCTCATTCTTCGCCCGGGTCGGGAAGTCGCCCTCGGACCTGGCCAGCAGCTCCGACGCCCGCAGGCGATCCCGGATATCAAGGCTTTCGTCCTCCATGATCCGGGTCAAAAACGCCTGGCGATTCTTCCGGTTGGCGACGTGGGCGATCTCCTCCCGGCTTTCGGGTTCCAGCGGCGATTCCGCTTCGCTTCCTGTCATGTCAATCCTCCTTCGCGGCAAAGGGTTGAAAGATTCCCGCCGGGACGGGACAAAAAACGCGCCCCCGGAAAAGCGGCCGCGCCCGGCGTTCCGGCAGGCCCCGGGGCGGGGGGAGGGGATACCCCCCCTCCCCCCGCCCCGGCCGGCGGCTTCGCGGCGGTCCGGCCCAGACTCGACCGGAGCGTCGAACCTTCTACACGATGAAATCTAAAATGTCAAGAGAATTATTTGGAGTTTTAAGGATTTTATAACAATTATACCGACCGCGCCCGCCACGGCAGCGCCTTTTAGGAGGGCGGGGGGATTGCAAAGCGGCGTAAATCAGGCGAATCGAACAAAAAAAGCCCGCGAATTCTCAAATCCGCTCCGCTTCGATCAACATTTGTTTCAGCTCTTCCGGCGAAAGCATAACGGCCTTGCCGTCCTTTTGGGAGACCATCGGCACGCCGGCCTGAATGTGCCGCTTCATGGCCTCGCGCGTCCCGCGCCGAATGGCGTCCTTAATTGGCTCGCCCTGCGCAATCAGGGCATCGATATCGACGACTCTGGTTTCAGCCATTGGCGCAATCCGCCTTCAGTTTTTCAAAACGCTCCGCATCAGCCACGCTGATAGTATACCCGTCGCTCTCCGCGATGTCCACTGGCTTGCCGGAAGTCGAGTTGTCGAATATTTTCCAGGACGACACAACCGGCAGGTACAACCGGAAAAGATTTTTCAAGCCGGCCGAAAACCGCCGCCGAATGACCGTCTCGTCAATGGCATGGCCGCCAAGCATGATCCGCGTGGCAACCCTGTTGACGGCGAAATCCGCATCCGGCAGGGTTAAAAACATTAGGTGGACACGGTACCCCGATTCCCGCAATCCAGCCAACCAAGGCGCGAATGACCGCGAAGCAAGGGTCGTCTCGAAAGCAAAGTCACTCCGCCTATCCGTCAATTCCCGAAGGCGCCTGAGCATGATCTTCCCGGCTTCAAGCGCGACGCGTTCCGGGGCAAAGGCTGAAAGTCCTTGCGCGATTGCATCGGCGTTGACGAACTCAGCGACAGCAAAGGTATCCCGCAGCAATACCGGCGCGATTGTGGACTTGCCAGCCCCGTTCGGGCCGGCGAGGATGACGATATGCGGCTGCTTGTCCTTCATACCCGCGAGTATAGCTATTATTGACCAGCGAACAATAGCCGGTCTGGATCGTGCCATCGTTCCACATATTACGGTTGATAACGGGGGTGTAAGCGTTCAGGACTCATTTTGGGACAAAATGGCTTGCCGTTCGGAAGAAGTTGACGTACTATAGCGGACTGGCTGGCGCCGACGCTCGTCGGTGTGGCTCTGGAGCGTGACCTGGTTGCGGTTGTGGCGGCGGAGGCGGCGGAGGACGGGACGAGGACGCTTCTGGATTTTGAGCTTCTGGCGGTGCTTGATGGGGCGTCGGCCTTGCGTAGCGCGGTGTCGGCGCTATTGACAGAAGAAGATGGTTTAATATATTATAAAAAAATGTCGTCTTGTGACGGTGCATTATAAAATCGGAGTAATATTATGGCAACAATTTTAAAATCAGCCCAACGGGAATTTAAGGAAGATTTCAACAAAATAGACAATTTTAGGTTATGTTCCGATGCTTCGAAAATTAAAAAAAGGGTAAAGCCTCAAAACTTGATTTTTGATTTACGACAGTTAAATCCGGGACAATACAACTGTCCATACCATTTTCACAGATATGGAGAGGAATTGTTTATGATAATTTCGGGTTCAGCCATGTTAAGAACGCCGGAAGGACTGGAGATCGTCGAAAATGGTGATTTGATATTTTTTGAGACTGGCAAAACAGGAGCGCATCAGTTGTACAATCATATGACAGACCCTTGTATTTATTTGGATATAAGAACATTTATCGGTTTCGATGTGTGCGAATATCCCGATTCGAATAAAATTAATTTTATGCAATCAAAATCAGACGAAATATTTGATAAAAACGGCCAATTAAATTATTTTGACGGAGAAGAAAATGTCCAGGACAAATGGAAACAAATTGAGAATATAACAAAGGATTGATTTTTTACTAACCTTTACTTCGATAAAAAAGAAGTACGGACAAACGGGGGTGGGGTGGTGGCGTGTGTGTGGGAGAGGAGGAAGGCCGGATGCCATCGCGCCGGACGCACCAATTGTTTTCCAGCCGGTCTTGATTGTTTTCTAGCCGGTCTTGAAGTATAATGCCATCTCCCGGAAGCCGGCCGCTTCCGGTCATGTGCATCCAGGGAGGCGCAGGACATGGAACCAATCGTGCCGAAGTATTTCAACGTCGCCGGCCCCTGCATCCCGGACCGGCATTACATGCTGCCGGCCGTCAATC
>JAISYD010000233.1 GCA_031270145.1 Planctomycetota bacterium | reverse complement strand
ACTTTGTCGGACAGACCTCTGGTGTGCGAGTTGTCCTGCCAAGGGCAATGCTCGGTAGCTATGTCTGGAACGGATAAACGCTGAAAGCATCTAAGCGTGAAGCCAGCTTCAAGATGAATTTTCCCCGAAGGCCCCCGGTAGACCACCGGGTTGATAGGCTGGGTGTGTAAGACCCGCAAGGGTTTCAGCTAACCAGTACTAATTGGCCGTTCGGCTTGATCGCAGCACTCGCGCTCTCCCGGATCCGTTTGAGATCCATGCTTTTGGAGCGCGGGCTCATTGTCAAGTAAATTTGGTACGCTGGTATCGCGGCATCAAAATCATCATCAACGCCTTGAGCGTCTGCTATTCATCTTATATTTGCCCGCTTGCGCGGTTCGGCGAGCAGGGCCGATTTTTCCTGGCGGCTTTAGCGGAGGGGCAACGCCTGTTCCCATTCCGAACACAGTAGCTAAGCCCTCCAGCGCCGATGGTACTGGTAACGGGAGAGTAGGTCGCCGCCGGGATTTGTTTTCTGTCCCCGCTTCTTAACGAAGCGGGGATTTTTTGTTGAATGGGATTTTTTCACCATGCCGGACAAGCGAGCATGAAGGTTATTTCCCTTGACGCCGGGGGAGAAGCGGCTAATATGGGTTCATGTACGATGGAAGTTGAGGGCGGCTTTTTATGCGAAGCGAATCAATTCGTCTGAAGAACTTCCAGGCATTCAGAGAGGCGACATTCGACAGGCTTCCGCGTCTCTGCGTCGTGGTCGGCGCCAACGGGACCGGCAAGTCAACCCTGTTCAATATTTTTTTCTTCCTGAAGGACGCGCTTACGGATGACTTGGGCGTCGCCTTTGCCCGCATGGGCGGCCGCCGGGGTTTCGCCGATGTCCGTAGCCGCGACAGCAGCGGCCCGATTGAGATCGAACTTAAATTCCACTTCGAGCCGGACTCGCCGCTGGCCACTTATTTTCTGGCCATTGACGAGGAGAACGGAAAGCTGGCGGTCGTGCGCGAGACGCTTTCCTATCGCCGGGGCAGCGCGGGAAAACCTCGGAATTTCCTTGATTTCCGTGAACTTGAAAGCTGGTATCTAGCCGACCTGGAAGCGGTGGAGCGCGGTCTCGGAATCGCCAAACTGGGCAGACAGCAGAATAAGAAAAAATACCGCAATCCCGATAGCCTCGCCCATCCAAAGGATGAATTGCAAAAATTGACCTCGGGCTGTTATCAAGGGATTGGCGGCTCGCGCACCATCGCCCCGCATCTGGATATCAAAAACAAGCGTTCCAGCAGCTTCGCGGTTTTCCTGTCGGGAATCGCGCAATTCGAAAAACAATCTACGCGGCGGGGCGCCGAACCACATCCATGACACCGGTGAACAATGTCGGCTAAGCCGCAAAGCCAACCCGCTCCCAACTCAACCGCCCTCTACTTCAGCGAGCGCCTGTGGCGCGGCCTGGCGCCTCTGCGGGAACGGCCCCTGACCGTCATCGCCGCGCCCATGGGGTACGGCAAAACCACGGCGGCGCGTGAATATTTGCGCGAAAACGGAATCCGAGCCGTCTGGACCCAGGTACCGGGCGGTTCCCTGGATGTTTTCTGGCGGGATTTTTGCCGCGGCATCGGCCAAAGCTTTCCCGAGGCCGGCGAAACGGCGGCTTCGCTGCGGCGGCTTGGCTATCCCCATGACTCGGCGCGGGTGGACATGGCGCGGGAGTTGCTGCAAAATCTTGTTTGCCCCGTCCGGACGCTTTTGGTCATTGATGATTTCCACCGGCTGGCGGATCAGGGAGCGGCGGGCATGGGCATGCTATGCGAAGCGTTGGCCGGGCAGGGCGAAGGGAACCTGGGGGCGGCGCTCATTTCCCGCGACGCCTACAACGGCAGCCGCGAATTGTTGGAAGTCAAAGGGTTGCTTACGGTGGTCGGACAGGAGGTTTTGGCCCTCAGGGCCGGGGAAATCCGGGAATACTACCGGCTCTACGGCGTCAACCTGACCAAGGGCGAGGCCGAAACCCTTTGCGAAAACACCTCCGGCTGGATCAGCGCCTTGTACCTCCACCTGTTGCGCTACCTCAAGACAGGGAAGATTTCTCCGCCCGCCGACCTGCTGGCCATGGTGGATCGGGAGGTTTACGCACCCTTGCCGCCGGCGGCCAAGGAACTGGCGCTAGCCCTGTATCCCCTGGAAAGCTTTACTTTGGAACAGGCCGTTTTCCTGGCCGGAGAGGAGGCGGGGGAGGGATTGGCCGAATTGAGCCGCAAGAACCCCTTCATCAGGTACGACGCGGAGGAAAAATTGTACCTGCCGCACAGCTTGGTGCGGCAATGCATGAGGCAACACTTCGAGCAATTGCCGCGAAAGCGGCGGCTGGCTATACGCCGCCGTTGCAGCGAATGGTTCGCGACGCGAGGCGACACGACGGCGGCCATCGCCCTTTACCGGGAGGCGGGGGATTATGAAACCGCCTTGCAAACCCTGGACAAGGATCCAAGCCGTACCCTGGTCACGGGAAAAGCGCGATTTTTTATGGATTTTTTCCAGGAATGCCCAGCGGAGCTGCTGGAGAAATATCCGGCCGCTGTCTTCAAATACGCCATAGCCGCCTTCAGTTGCGGCGATTTCGCGGCCTTTGTCCGCCAATTGGCCTGGCTGGGCGGCTATTGCGAATCCGGGGCGGAGAATGACGCCCGGATGGACGGCTGGCGCGGCGAACTGGAATTACTGCGTTCGCTCGCGGCCTACAACGATATTGCCGCCATGTCCCGCCACCACCGCCTGGCCAACAAGCTGCTGGACCGGCCCACCCGGTTGTTCACCCCGGAATCGCCCTGGACCCTGGGATCGCCGTCGGTATTGTTCATGTTCCACCGCGAAAGCGGGAAACTGGCGGAGGAAATCCGCCTGATGCATGAATGCATGCCGCATTATTACCGGCTGGCGGCCGGCCACGGAGCGGGCGGGGAACACCTCATGGAGGCCGAGGCGCTTTACCAAGCCGGACGCTTCGTCGAGGCCGCCATCGCCGTCCGGCGCGCCGAGGCCATGGCGGCGGACGCCAACCAGGTCGGCAACATCATTTGCGCCATGTTCATCCGGCTGCGCCTGGCGCTGATGGCCGGCGATTTCGGGGCCGCCGACAAATTGGCGCGCGACATGCGGAACCTGGTCAAGGACAAGCGCGACTATTTTTATCTGCACAGCGCGGATTTGTGCCAGGGCTACCTCTACGCCGCCGTCAACCGGCCGGTACAGGCGCCGGAATGGCTAGGTTTGGGCCGGGACGGAGAAAAGCGGCTCTATAATTTCGCCGGCGGCTTTTATTACTTGGTGCATGGGGAGATATTGATGGCGGAAGAGCGCTGGACCGAACTGCCGGGACTTTTTTCCTGGCTGCTGGAATCCGGGGCGTTCGGAAAAAACCTGCTATTCGCCATTTACGCGCACATCTTCAACGCCGCCGCCCGAAGAAAATTGGGGGCGGAAGGCGAGGCTGCGAAGGAATTGGGAATCGCCCTGACCCTGGCCCTGCCGGACGACATCCTCATGCCGTTCGCGGAAAACTGGCGGCATATCGAATCCATCGGGCTTCCCGCCCCGAGCGGTTATCCGGATTCCGGCCTAATCCGGCTCCGCGCCCTTGCCGCCGCCTGGGAGAAAAGGCGGCGCGGCATCCTGGCCCGGCATTTCTCCGGCGCCGAGGCGCCTTTGACGGCAAGGGAACTGGAAATGGCGCGTTTGGCCGCCTCGGGAAAAAAATACCGGGAAATAGCGGAAACCACGTATCTTGCGCCCAGCACGGTCAAGAAGGCTTTTGTGACCATTTATAACAAACTCGGCATTTCCAGCCGCAAGGAATTGCTCGGCTG
This sequence comes from Planctomycetota bacterium, assembly GCA_031270145.1. Taxonomy (GTDB): domain Bacteria; phylum Planctomycetota; class SZUA-567; order SZUA-567; family SZUA-567; genus JAJBSZ01. The sequence goes on along the minus strand of JAISYD010000233.1, from coordinate 2,747 downwards.
GTTGGAGGGTGTGACGGATCCGGAAAATAAAACACCCCCAAAAACACCCCCGACAAATATTCAATCGCGGTTGAAATTGAAAAGACATATTCTATAATCCGGTCATCCTTCCAAACGGAGAAGGATGGGGCGCTATATCCCAGTTGGAGAAAGGAGGAAAAACATGCGTACATGGTTGATGAGCCTGGCCGTCGTTTGTTGCGCCGGGGGGTCCGCCCTTGGCATTGATCTTTGCAACCCACGCCCACCCAAGGAGAAATGGGTGGAGGTGTGCGAAACCGTCAAGATCGAGGTCCCGGTGACCGAATACGTGGACGAGCCCTGCGAGATACAGGTCACCCGCATGGAGCGGGTCGAAACCGAGGTTGAGGTTTGCGAGGGCAAGTGGGTGTACGAAACCCAAACGGTGGATTGCCTGAAGTGGGTGACGGAATGCGAGGAATACACGGTGAACAAAACCCGTTACGAAAAACGGCCGGAAACCCGCGTCCGCCAAGTTCCCAAGACTATTTGCGAGAACGTGGAAAAGACTGTGACCAAGCGAATAAGCGAGGATGTTTGCGATCCGGCCACCGGCAAAATCAGCAAGGTATGGCGCGAGGTCTGCGAAACCGTGACGGTTCCGGTCAACAAGACGATCATGGTGGACGAGGAATACACGGTCATGGTGAAGTGCCCGGTGACCGTGCCGATTACCAAGATCCGCAAGGTCAAGAAGCAAGTTCCCGCCACCAAGGAGGTGAGGGTCAAGAAATTCGTCCAAACGCCGGTTCTTAAAAAGGTCGTGACCATGAAACCGGTGGTGGAAACCAAGACGGTCATGAAAAAGCGCGCCGTTTGCACCACCAAGACGGTGGAAAAACAGGTGGTGAAAAAGGTGAAGGTCCCGGTTGAGCCGGACTGCTGAAAAGCGCGACGGTTTGAAATAGATTTCCAGCGGGAAAGCGGGCAAACCGCTGTCCGCTTTCCCCCCGCTAGCGGCAAGGGTTTTCCCAGGCGCGAATCGGCCAAGACTCGCGCCAAGCGGGTGAATTGACTAACCCCAACCATTCCAATGCAAGCGATTTAAAACAGAAAATTCCTCCTTGGCAAAAATAGCAAAAATCCCGAATAAGGTGAAAGAAAATTATCGGACGCCGCAATTATTATCGGATGCCAACTATTTCGGAATCTACGCAGGCGCTGACCTTTTGCCGCTTGCGACACTTGGGATGCTCAAGGAATCGTGCGAGGTCGGGAAAATCTTTTGCCAAAGGAGAGTTCATGCGATTTATCGGCGGTTTGATTTTGCTTGGCTGGCTCAGCCTTGAAGCGGTGGCCGGGGACGGTTTGCCAACCGACGCGGAGAACATCAGAGGCGGGGCGGGCAAACGGATTGAAGCGTGTTTCCAGTGGTCGGCGGAGCTCGCCTACCCGGAATTCGGTCATCCAGTCATCGACGAGCGGGTCCGCGCCATAGTGTACGATCTCCTGGCCGCCCACGCCGCCCAGCTCAAGGAGACCATAGGCCCCTATGATCATCCAGATATGTCCGGACCGGGCAATGGGTTATGGATCGATTATCAGGCGACTTGGCCATCTAGCAAGGTGGTGAGCGTTATCCTGCGGGTAAGCGGCTACAATCCGGGAGCGGCGCATGGCTGGCATATGAAGCAGACTTATAACTTTTCAATTGAAGACGGCGAAGAGTTGACCCTGGACAAGCTGTTCCGGCATCCGGAGAAGGCGCTCGCCATATTCGCCCAATTGGCGCCGAAATTGGTGGGGGAAATTCCCTCCTTCATGGAAGGTTTTGAAGCAACGCCCGACAATTACGCCGCCCTGAGCCTGGAGCCGGATGGGGTACGGGTGCATTTCCAGGAATACCAGGTGGCGCCCTATGCTTCCGGCTTGCTGGAGGCGCTGATTCCCCTGGCGGCCCTGGAGGAAGCCGGCCCCGGCGAGGCGGTGTGGAAGAAGTCGGGGGACGCCTTGGACAGAGAGGCGGACAAGGCGCCGGCGGAAGGGAGGGAATTGTCCCTGAAGATTGCCGACGCCGCCATTGAAGTGTACTCCGCGGCGAATCCCGCCGTCCTGTTGCAACGTCTACCTTTCGATCCGGAAGCCATGACCGATCAGAACCGCGAATACTTCGCCGTCGCGGAGGATATGAATTTCGATGCCTGGCCCGATGTCCGCATCATTTCTTCGCAAGGCTTGCAAAATATCCTCTATGATTGCTGGCTCTGGCGGCCTGAGACGCGAATATTTGCCAAGGACGAGGAGTTAGGCGCACTAAGCAGTCCGAGGTTCAACCCGGCCGGTCGGCGCATAACCACTTACGCGCATGTTTCAGCCATGGCCAATAGCGAGGGCGAATTGACCTATGAAAACGGCAAATTGGTTTGGTTGAAAAAGGTGGAGCGGGATTATGACCATGACAACGACCAAATCATCCTGCGGGAGTATGGACGGGGGCCGGAGGGAACGCCGCAGCTAACGTCCGAGAAATCGCTGCCCCGGGAAGAATACGAGGAAGGTTTGGACAATCCGTCGGGAAGCCATTTTTTCCTGGCCGGAATGCCGGAGGAGACGGTATTCCGCGACAGCGCCGATCTGTCCGATGGCAGTTGGTGGCGGGAAGAAGAACTGCCGGGAATTCCCCTACGGGTTGAATCACGGCGGCTCCACCCCATCGCTCCCGAGACGCCGGCCCTGGAAAAACTGATCCAGATGGAGTGGCCGGAGGCCCGCGAGCTTAAAATAGC
>JAISYD010000149.1 GCA_031270145.1 Planctomycetota bacterium | reverse complement strand
TTTCAAGTCGTTTTGACCGATCCCAAATTTAACCTCCGCCCGGATTTCCGTCAACCGGGTAAATTGCCGCCCGGGTCGTTCACGGCGCATTTGCGAGTCGCGCCTTGAAATGGCGTTTTTACCCCGGTTCCGCGCATGTGGCCGGGGCGGCGCCGGGGGTGGAATCCGCGCCCGGGACAAAATCGCGATTAAGCCGCGATCGCCACGCTTGCCATGGTTGACGCCGCTCGGTCGATCCGGCATAATCAATTGCCTTGGCCTTTGCAAGGCGGCGTCGCCGACGCCGGACTGACGGGTGGCTGGCATGGCTTCGACGATGGACGGGAATTTCGGCGGGACGGAGGAGGCCAAGGCGATACCGGAACTGTACCGGCCAGGTTTGGACGGGTTCGACGTCTCGCCTTTCCACCGGCTTGTCGAGCGCCTGCGGCATCCCGAACTCGGCTGCCCCTGGGACAGGAGCCGTGTCCTGGCGGATATGGGCAAACCGCTCCTGGACGAGGCGCGGGAGGCGGCCGAGGCTCTGGCGGCGGCCGACCCGGCGCACCAGGCGGAGGAGTTGGGGGACGTCTTCCTCAATGTCATGCTGGCCGCGGTCATCGCCGAAGAGGCGGGGCTTTTCACTTGGCGCGATGTGGTGGCCGGGATCACGGCCAAGCTGGTGCGCCGGCATCCGCATGTCTTCGGCGGGCTGAGGGCGGCGAGCCCGGAAGAGGCCATGCGCCTGTTCTGGGAGGCCAAGGCCAGGGAAAGGGGAAGGGGAGGGGCGGCCGGAGGCGATGCCGATCCCGCTTAGGCTTTCCGCAACCTCCTGGCGCTGATGACCGTATCCCGGCGGTCCATCGCCTTCCGCAGCGGCGGCGGAGGCGGCACGTCCAGGTTCGAGTATTCAGCCATTGCCCGGTCGAGATCTTCCACTATTTCCCGATCGATCAGGTTTTTTTGCGCCATGTCCCGGAGAATCGGCATGGTGTCGCCGTGGCCGCGCCGGGGATGGTACGGACGCTTCTCGCTCACGGCCTGGTAAATGTCGAGGCAGGCGAGCAGGCGCGAGTTGAAATCCAGCTCGGCCGCCTTTTTGCCGAGGGGATAGCCCGAGCCGTCCAATTTTTCATGGTGGTTCGCCGCCCAGGCGTGAATGTCTTCCAGTCCCTGGACACCGCCAAGCCATTCGTGGGTATGCAGCGCATGCAGCTTGATGATCGCGAATTCATCGGCGGACAGCGGGCCTGGCTTTTCGAGGATTTCCAGCGGGGTGGCGATTTTGCCGATGTCGTGCAGGGTGGCGGCGAGAAAAAGCCGCGCCAGCTCTATTTCGTCGTAGCCGTAATGGCTGCCCATGATCCACGACCGGTTGGCGATCTGCATGGTGTGCTTTTCCGTGAAGGTGGATTTATAATCAATGATGTGGGTGATGAAGCCGGCGGCGCACATGATGGCGGGATCCTCCGACTCCACTTCCCAGGCGGGGAGGTGTTTTTCAATCGTCGAGGCGATGCTTTCCTCCCGCAGCGAAGCTAGCGTTTCGGCGTCAAGCACGGCCAAAAGGGCGTCCGTCGCCCGCCTGGTGTAAACGCTTCCCTTCCGGTCTTCGATTTGCCACCGCAAGGCCGGCAATTTTTCCGGCGCCAGGCTGTCCAAAGGGTTGCCGACGTCCACCATGTCGGCTATGGCTATAAGCTCGGCCTCCAGGGGGCATTCGCCCTCCTTTTTCCCGAATGGGCCGCCGCCGTCGGCGAGTTCGTGGTGGTGGAGGATGAAGTTTTCGACGCTGGCCGGGAAAGGCAGCCATTCGATGTTGTTTTGGCCGTATTCGCAATGCAGCCGCAGGTTTAGCGGCTGGTTGGCGCCCGGCCGCTCGGATAGGATGTATTCGGTGAGGGCGTTGTCGTGGAACAGCGCGCAGGTTGTCAGGGGCGTCAGGGAGGGCTCGGCCATCCCCAGGCGCCGGCCCATGGCGGCGGCGAGGATGGCGACGCGTACGCTGTGCCGCCGACTCACGCCGAGCAATTCGTTTTCGATGATGTCCAGCGCCGTTGAAAAAACCCGGTTCAATTTGTCCATGCGGATTTTCATCTGGAGGCCCCGCCGCCTAGCCGCCGCCTGACGAAATCCTCGTAATCCCCGCGGGTGTCGATGCCCTTGGGCGGCTGGGCGGCCAGGATATGGGCGTAAATGCTCATGCCGTTTTCCAGGGCGCGCAGCTGCTCCAGTTTTTCCGTTCTTTCCAGGACGCCTTGGGGCAGGGCGACAAAGCGTCGCAACGCCTCGCGGGTGTACAGGTAAATGCCGACATGGCCGTATGAGGGCGGCGCCCAGGGGCCGTCGGCGCGGCGGAAGGGGATGTCGGCGCGGGAAAAATACAGGGCCCGGCCGTCCCGTCCCAGCGCCGCCTTGACCAGGGCCGGGTTATTCCGATCCTCCGGGGAATGGATGGGATAGACGAGGGTGGCGATGTCGGCGGCCCTTTGGCCCTGGAAGGCGGCGAGGGCCAGGGCGTTTTCCGGCGGCAGATCCGGCTCGTCGCCCTGGATGTTCAGGATGGCGTCGATGTCCGGGGGCAGCTTTTCCGCCGCCTCGGCTATGCGGTCGGAGCCGGATTGGTGATCCGTTCGGGTCAACGCCGCCTCGATTTTCAGGTTCCTTTCCCGGGCGTGTTTTTCCACCGCCGCCAGAATGCCCGGATGATCGGCCGCCACGATGATTTTGCTGAAAACGTCCGGCGCCGCCGTCATGATGGCCGCCGCCGTCTCCGCCGTGTGGCAGATCAGCGGCGTCCAGGTCTCGGCCAACAGCAGTTTATTGGGCAGCCTGGTCGATTCCAGGCGCGCCGGGATGATTATCGCCGCCCGCATATGTCGCCCTTTCACATGAAAAACCGGACATATCGGGCGATATGTCCGGATGCGCCGTTTTGCGATTGTTCCCGTCCGCCGGCGGCGAACGGCCTACCAGGCGAAATGGGCAAACGCCTTGTTGGCCTCGGCCATGCGGTGGGTGTTTTCCCGGACCGTCATGGCGGCCCCCTCGCGCTTGAAGGCGTCCATGAACTCGCCGGCCAGGCGATCACTCATGGCCTTCCCCTTTTTTTTGCGGCTGGCCTCCAGGACCCAGCGGATGGCCAGGCTCTGCTGGCGGTTCGGTTTCACCTGGATGGGAACCTGATAGTTGGCGCCGCCGACCCGGCGGGATTTGACCTCGACCATGGGCTTGACGTTATTGATGGCGGTCTCGAAAACCTTGATCGGCTGCTCATCGGGCAATTTCTTGGCGATGATGTCCATGGCCTGGTAGAAAATCGCCTCCGAGGTGGACTTCTTGCCGTCGTGCATCAGGCAGTTGATGAACTTGGCGGCGAGCGGCGAAGAGAATTTGGCGTCCGGCTTGACGCCCGGGCCGGTGACGTTGGTGCTTTTGACAGACATGTTTTTCCCCAAAACAAAAGGCGGCGGAAACCGCTCCGCCCCGGATTACGGACGGCTATTTCTTGGGCTGCTTGGCGCCGTATTTGGAGCGCTGCTGCCGGCGGTTCTCCACTCCGGCGCAGTCGAACACCCCCCGGATGATGTGGTAGCGGACGCCAGGCAGGTCGCGGACGCGGCCGCCGCGGATCAGGACAATGGAGTGCTCCTGCAGATTGTGGCCCTCGCCCGGAACGTAAACCGTGACTTCCTTGCCGTTGGTGAGGCGGACGCGGGCGATCTTCCGCAAGGCGGAGTTCGGCTTTTTCGGGGTGGTGGTCTTCACCTGTACGCAGACGCCCTTCCGTTGCGGGCAGGATTCCAGCACCGGGGATTTCGACTTGTACCTGGGCTGTTTGCGCCCTTTGCGAATTAATTGGTTGATTGTAGGCATATTTCCTCTTAACTGAATCCTTGAGGCCGCCCGAAGCGGCATTCCGGCCAAGCGAAACGGAACGGTTTTGCATATATAAACCTCGCCCGATCGGCAGCCACAGCCGAGCGGCGGAAGAAGTCGCCAGTCCCCAGCGGAAAATGATAAGGCAACGCCGGCGGCAAGGCAAGGGAAAAATTCAAAAATAAACGGCGGTTATTCCGGCCGCCACTCGGCGTCCCAGAAAGGGTAGAAAACGGCCCATTGTTCCGGATGCAGGCGAATGGTGTCGGCTATGAGGTCGGCGAAGACCTGGGTCATGAGTCTGACTTTTTCATCCCTGTCCCCTTCGGCCGGAACCGGAATGGGAGGATGGAAGACGCAGGAAAAACTGTCGTTCGAGCGGCGCAGGCAAAAGGCCGGTATGAGCGGCGCCCCGGTGGCGAGCGCCAACCTGGCCGGTCCCTGGGGGAAACGGCAATTCCGGCCGAAAAAGCGTATTTTCACCCCTTGCTCGGTCGGATCCCGGTCGCCCATCACCCCCACCGCCTCGTTGCGGCGGAGGGCTCGCATCAGGGCGAGCCCGGCGTTCTTCTCCATGTCGGCCACCAAGAGGCCCATCCTTTCCCGCTCGCGCATGAAAAGCCGGTTGATTCTGCCGTAGCGGTGCCTGGCCGCCGAGACCGTCAATTTTTTCCCGGCCAGGATCGACAGGCCGGCCGCTCCCAGTTCCCAGTTCGACAAATGGGCGGACGAGACGACGCAACCCTTGCCGGCCGCCAGGGCGGCGTCGATGTGTTCCAGCCCGAATATCGCCATGTTGGTTTGGAAAAAAGCCCGGTCGAAATGCCGGAAACGGAAAAACTCGCTCAGGTATTTGGCGAAATTGCGGAACACCCAGCGCGCCTCCTTGGCGATGCGTTCCGGCGAGGCGCCGGGCAGCACCACCCGGAGGTTGTCCTCCACCGCCCGCCGGCCGGCGGGATCCAGCCAATAATAATTGGCGTCGGCCGCCCGCAGGGCGATGAAATAAAGGAAGCGCTGTGGCAACAGGTCGCAAAGCGCGATGATCAGGCGGAAGGCGAGGTAATGGAGGTAGGTTTTCATGCTTGCTTGCCGGCGTCCCGCTCACAGCTCGATGTCGGGGATGCCCAATGCCTCCTTGAGCTTTTTCGCGTCGTATTGCTCCGCCAGGTCGATAAATGCCGCGCGGACTCCGGCGGCCTCGCAGATTTTCCGGAGCAGATCGGCCGGGCCGGCGGGCTTGCCTTTGCCGGGGTTGAACATGATGGCGGTCAGGGGTTCGCCGGTGCCGCGGTCGCAGATCAGGAAGTCGAACGCCAGGCCGCGCAGGCGTTCCGCGTAGCCGGGGTCCTGGTCGGTGGGCTCGATTCTTTCCCAAAGCGCCGTTTTGGCGAACACGTCGTAATCCGCGCCCATCACTTCACGCAGGGCGGCTAGGCAGGCCCTTTCCGGCGGCGACAAAAGGGGGCGCGTCCTGTAGGGGAAGACGTTGTCGGGAACCTTGTTGGGCGCCGGAGGGGGCGGAGGCGGCTCGTCCTTCTTCTTTTTCTTTTTTTCCGTCGCCGGGGGGCGTCCCGCCATTTTCTCGTACTTGCGCAGGTTGAAAACCAGGTAGCCCATGCCGGGCAGCACGAACAGCAGCACAAAGAGCAGGATCACCTCGGAAATGCTGATTTGGCTGATGGCGTCCAGCATGGCGTCGCTCCGTCCTCCGGGCGCGTATGCCGCCGGTCGGGCGGCGCGCTTTGCCAGGGC